>CACZNP010000294.1 GCA_902782545.1 uncultured Bacteroidales bacterium | reverse complement strand
TCGATCAAGCGACCGGTGTAATGCACCGTCACCGAATCGTTTTTACCCGGACGAATGCCCGTTCCTTCTTTCACAATCAGGTACTGCAATCCGCTGGCGGTCACGTGCACTCCTTCTTGCTTGGCGTTGTTGGCAAGGAATTCTTTGCCCAGGCGGGCGTTGTCATCGGCAGCACCTTCCTCCAATTTGTTGAAGTAATCGGTCACCACCTGCTTGGCTTCGGCAAAAGTCATCAACTTGTCGGCACCCTCATAGACGGCGCGCAGCCCGTTGGCAAAATCCTCGATATTCAGTTCTTTCACTCCCGTACCCAGGAAGTTGTGACCCATGCTCAGGCCCAATGCGTAACTCAGTTTATCCATCGTTTCTCAAAATTTGCCGACAAAGGTAGCGCATTTCTATCGTTATTCTTTAGTTTTTGTGATAAAAAATTATTAAATTTGAGCATCGAAAACCAATATTTGTGACCATGAAGAAGAAAATTGTCATTTCAACGGGTGCTGGAATCAGCGCCGAGAGTGGTATGAGCACCTATCGCGATGCTGGAGGGCTATGGGACAACTACCCCGTGATGGAGGTTGCCAGCGATGAGGGATTTGAGCGCAATCCCGCACTCATCCATCAATTCTACAGCAACCTGCGCACCAAGTTGGCACAAACCATCCAACCCAACGATGCACATCGGGGATTGGTGGAACTGGAAAAAGATTTTGATGTGCATGTCATCACTCAAAACGTGGACGACTTGCACGAGCGAGCAGGAAGCACCCAGGTGTTGCACCTGCACGGCGAGTTGATGAAAGTGCGGTCCATGCGCCGCCCCGACCGGATTTACACCCTGCCATGCGACCAACTCTCCGACAAAGGACTGGTGACCACCGTCGACACCCGAGATCCGTACGGCGACCCCGTGAGGCCACACATCGTGTTCTTTGGCGAGGCGGTGCCCAACATGGAACCGGCAGCACGCCTGGCCAGCCAAGCCGATATTTTCGTGATTATCGGCACCTCGCTCGTGGTCTATCCGGCGGCTGCACTGCTGCAATATGTGCCGCACGGCGTGCCCATTTATTACATCGACCCACGCCCGGCCAAAGTCCCCAGTTGGGTCCATGTGATAGCGCGCAAGGCCACCGAAGGTGTCCCGGAACTGATCAACCTGCTGCGGCAACAACAATAAAAAAAACAGGCGAATCGCCTGTTTTTTTTATTGTTTATGGATGATGGGTATCAAAAAACCGGACCTGCGGCGGCAGCGGCTTTGCGCACTTTCTCGGCGGCTTCCTCCAGAGTGGTCTCGCCAGCCTTCTTGACCTCGGGCTGAGCATCGGCCTGAATGGGCTTGTACTCATCGGAGGTACGCTTGAAGGTACCTGTGAAACTGGAGAACTTCACCGTGTTGTTGTCGTACATGCGTGCCTCATCAAAGTCTTCGCCTGTGGCGGCATTTTTCAGATACAGGACATCTCCTTTGAGTTCGCCTTCCAAATTGGTCACCACGCCGGTTCCATCCTTGAAGGTACCAATCACCGAACCTTTTCCCTCATCAACTTGCAGTGCCAGATAATCGGTGAGGATGCCGTTGCCGGTATTCTCGAATGTGCCCGTAAAGCACTTTTTCTGTGCCGGTGCCACGCAAGTGGTTTGGCTTTAGCCTTGTGACCGGACTTCTTTGCCTTTTGGGCATCTGCGTTGCCCACACCCAGCAGTAAAACTGCCATGATAATAAATAAAACCTTTTTCATCGTACTTGTAAAAATTTAAGAAACATTGATTTTTTTGTTTTATAGACTTGATTGGTAAGCAAAAGTTTAAAGATACTGCTCACCAAATTTCGATTTCATCTCATTGACAAAGAGTTTGATCTTTTGCTCCTCGCCACGGGGAACAATGAGCAAGGCATCTTCCACATCGGCCACAATATAGTCGTTCAGGCCCGAAACAACCACCACCTTGTCGCCTTTGACGGCCACCACATTGTTGTGACTGTCGAACATCAATGCCTTGCACTTTTGGGTGACGTTGCCGTCGCTGTTCTTGGGAGAGATCTCATAGAGCGACCCCCAAGTCCCCAAATCACTCCATCCAATGTCGACACACTCCACAAACACGTTGGGAGCCTTCTCCATCACGGCAAAATCAATCGAAATGCTGGGGCAGGCGGGGAAACTGTGCGCAATGAACGCCTTCTCTCCTGGCGTTCCATAGATGCCCACTCCGGGTTCCAACTTCTCGGCGATGTCAGGGGCAAAGTTGCGGATGGCATCAAGGATGCAACGAACACTCCAGAAGAACATGCCCGAATTCCAATAAAACTCGCCCGATTGCAAAAACACCTGAGCCAACTCGGCATTGGGCTTCTCGGTGAAAGTTTTCACCGCCGAAAAATCACCTCCCACATGATCTCCCACCTGAATGTAGCCGTAGCCCGTTTCGGGACGGTTGGGCTTGATGCCCATCGTGAGGATGGCATCGGTGCGATCCACAAAGTCGAAAGCCCGTACCACGCTGTCGCGGAACTCCTCGGTCTTGACTATCAAGTGGTCGCTCGGAGCCACCATGATGCGTGCCTCGGGATTGATCGACTGGATATGGTAGGCTGCCCAGGCGATACACGGCGCCGTGTTGCGGCGACATGGCTCCAACAAAATCTGGCTGTCGCTCATCTCGGGGAACTGCTCGCGGATGATGGGGGCATATTGCTCATTGGTGAGCATGAATATGTTTTCGGGGGGCACAATGCCCGCCACCCGGTCCACCGACATTTGCAGCAGACTGCGGCCTGTGCCCAGGAAGTCGATGAATTGTTTGGGGCGGTCTTGTCGGCTGTAGGGCCAGAATCGGCTACCCACACCGCCACACATAATCACACAATAACGGTTGCTTTTGTTCATGGATTTATGGTTCTTTGGGTTTATGTTTATGTTTGTGTCTTGTTTACTCTATATCTTGTAGGCTGCAACAATTATGGCCACCAGCAAGGCCAGCAACAACAGGATGATGGTATAGGCCACTGCCTGCGTGCGCTTGCTGGCTTTGGGCTTGGGAAACAATGCCTCAAAGCCACTGTTCTTGAAACGGTAAGGCATGAACGGGATGTGCAGGCGACCATCATCCTCCTCAGCATCCTCCACCACCGGCATGGCGTCGCGGCCAGGCTCGGTGCTGACAGCGGCATCGTTGTGGACCACCGAAACAGGCATCGGCTCTTCGGCATGCAACTGAAGTCTCATCCCACAGTTGGGACAAAAGTTCATCGCCACCTGCAAGCGACTGCCACACGCGGGACAATAGCGCATGGACACGGCGGAATCAGCCGGCTGGCGACGACGACGCGCCTCCTCGGCCGTGAGAAGCACACCGTCCACGTCAAAAACCGTGAGGCATTGAGGGCACACCACCACATTGCCATGCAGTGCCAACTCCTCATCACTCACCTGGGTCAATTTCCCGCAATGCGGACATCGTCGTTCCATAACCTAAATGAATCTTTTCGACAGGCAAAGATAATGAAACGCCCATGAAAAACCAAAAATAATACCGAAATTGGACGAATGTTTGTGCTGTGTTCGCTGCGGACTTCGTCCTCGCGCAAGTTACTCACGCTCGGAAAAATCAAACTAAACTTTGCTTTTTCTCTCGCTTAATCGTAACTTTGTGTCTGGAATGAAAGCAAGAACTGATCAACGACGCAAATGGACAAGGCGAACGCTGATAGCCATGGCCATGGTGATAGCGGTGGCGGCGGTGACAACGCTGG
>CACZNP010000293.1 GCA_902782545.1 uncultured Bacteroidales bacterium | reverse complement strand
TGGTCAGCGACAAGCCATTCGATGGCGTCAACCTTGTCGTGATCAAGTACAACAACGGCAAGACAAAGACCGTGAAAGTGGTGAAGTGACATTGAGATTCACCGGATATTTGAAAAGTGGGGCGAAAAAGTGTTTCGTCCCACTTTTTTTAACCATATTTTGCCCATCTTCCAAGATTTGTGTAAATTTGCATTTTGTATCCAACTATACACACAAAATGATCAAGAAGAGCACGCTTGAAAGAATCATCAGTGAAGACCTGGCAGCGATCTGGTCAATCCTCGATGCTGAGGAAAAACATCTCATCGCCGACAACTTCGTGATACACAACTTCAAGAAGAATCAAATCATCTATGCCGAGAAGGACAACCCACAATTCCTGTGGTGCCTGCTCAAGGGAAAAGTGAAACTGTTCAAAGACGGTATCGGGGGGCGACAACAAATTCTCCGACTCTACCGACCCATCCAGTATTTTGGTTACAGAGCCTATTTTGCCGAAGAGCCGTATGTGTCGACGGCTGCCGCTTTCGAACCGTCAACGCTGGGCACACTCCCCATGGATCTTGTCAAGCAACTCATTAATGACAACCGGCAGTTGGCGTGGTTCTTTATCCATGAGTTGTCAAAACATTTGGGTAGCAGCGACACCAAGATGGTCACACTCACACAAAAACACATTCGGGGCCGACTCGCCGAAGCATTGATACTGTTGCGCGACAATTATGGCTATGAGGACGATGGCGAGACCCTCAAAATCTATATGGCACGTGAAGATATTGCCAATCTGTCGAACATGACCACCTCCAATGCCATCCGCACCCTGTCGTCGTTTGTTCAGGAACACATCCTCACGGTCGATGGCCGGCGCATCAAAATTGTGAACGAAGCCATGTTGCGTAACATCAGTAAGTTCGGATAACCACAGTCATGATCATCGCCAAGCAAAAACGCAAAGAGAACATTGCCGAATATTTGCTCTACTTGTGGCAAGTGGAGGATATGATTCGTGCCGCAAAATTCGACATTGAGACCATCAACAGCGCCATTATCGAACGATGCGAAACCGATAACGAAACAAAGGCCGAAATGCACGACTGGTATGAATCGCTCATCAAAATGATGGAGTTGGAACACATCAGGGAGGGTGGACATCTGCAAATCTGCAAAAACGTGCTCATTCGTCTCACCGACCTGCATTTGCAACTGCTCCAAAGCGACAAATTCCCGGAATACACCGCTGAATTCTACCGCACGCTGCCATTTATTGTGGAACTGAGAGCCAAATCGAACGATACCGACCGGGCGGGCGAACTGGAAACATGTTTCAATGCCCTCTACGGAGTGCTCATGCTTCGCCTTCAAGGCAAGGCAGTCACCCCTGGCACCGAGCAGGCCATCCAACAAATTTCCCGCTTTATCGGCATGCTTGCTGCCTATTTCAAGAAAGATGAACTCAAACCGCTCTTCGACGATCAAGAAATTGAGACAACATGAACAATAACATCAAAAACATACTCATTACTGGAGCCAACGGACAATTGGGCCGCGAAATGCACCTGGTGCTCAACGACAAGCCTCAACTGAATGTTTGCTACACCGATGTGCAGGAACTCGACATCACCGATGCCCAGGCAGTGGAGGAATTTGTGGCGACAAACCACATCGACTGCATAGTCAACTGCGCTGCCTACACCGCCGTGGATGCAGCCGAACAGAATCAGGCATTGTGCCGGTTGCTCAACGTGGATGCCCCAAAACTGCTGGCTCAGGTGGCCAACAGGCATGGAGCACGACTCGTCCACATCTCCACCGACTACGTTTTTGATGGTATGGGTTGTCGGCCCTACCGTGAGGACGACCCCGTGTGCCCGCAATCAGTTTACGGCTCTACCAAGGCCGACGGCGAGGCTGCCGTGCAGGCGGAGTTGCCTTCGGCGGTAATCATCCGCACAGCGTGGCTCTACTCGCCGCACGGCAAGAATTTTGTGAAAACAATGCTCAACCTGGGTCGGCAGCGAGATTCATTGAGGGTGGTCGTTGACCAAGTGGGAACGCCCACCTATGCCTTTGATTTGGCACAGGCAATCGTTGCTGTCATTCTTGCCGACAAGTGGATGCCGGGCATCTATCATTTTACCGACGAAGGCGCCATTTCCTGGTACGACTTCACCAAGGCCATTCACAGCATGGCTGGTATTGTCACTTGCGATGTGCAGCCTTGTTCCACTGCCGACTACCCCACTCCGGCCCGCCGACCCCACTACAGCGTACTCGACAAGACAAAAATCAAGAATACTTTCGGTCTCAGAATTCCCTATTGGGAAGACAGCCTGCGACACTGCATCCAGAGGCTCGAAGAGAATTCCATTTAATCGCTCATTATGGCAAGTTTAACTCAAGAAATATCAAAACGGCGTACATTCGCAATCATCTCGCATCCCGATGCGGGAAAAACCACACTCACCGAGAAGTTGCTGCTCTTCGGTGGGGCCATTCATGTGGCAGGAGCCGTGAAATCCAATAAAATCAAGAAAACGGCAACCAGCGACTGGATGGAAATCGAAAAACAACGTGGCATCTCGGTGGCCACTTCGGTCATGGGATTCAATTACGGGGACTATAAAATCAATATCCTCGACACTCCAGGCCACCAAGACTTTGCCGAGGACACTTACCGAACACTCACTGCCGTGGACAGTGTGATCATTGTGGTCGATGTGGCCAAAGGTGTCGAGACCCAAACGCGCAAACTCATGGAAGTGTGCCGCATGCGCAACACCCCGGTCATTATCTTTGTCAACAAACTCGACCGCGAGGGACGCGACCCATTTGACATCCTCGACGAACTCGAAAGTGAACTGAAAATTGATGTACGCCCTCTTTCATGGCCCATCAATATAGGAGCGCATTTCAAAGGTGTGTACAACATCTATGAGCGCGACTTGAACCTGTTCAAGCCCGACAAACAGCACGTGACCGAAAGGGTTGAAATCAGGGACATCAATGACCCGGCAATAGATGCCGCCGTTGGAAAAACAGATGCCCAGAAACTACGCGAGGACATTGAACTGATTGATGGCGTGTACCCTGAGTTCAGCACACTCGACTATCTCGATGGCCGAGTGGCCCCAGTGTTTTTCGGCTCAGCGCTGAACACTTTTGGCGTGAAAGAATTGCTCGACTGCTTTGTGCGGATTGCTCCGTCGCCGCGCCCAGTGCAAGCCATGGAACGCATGGTGGAGCCTGGCGAGGACAAGTTCACGGGTTTCGTGTTCAAGATTCATGCCAACATGGACCCCAACCACCGCAGTTGCATCGCGTTTGTCAAGGTGTGTTCAGGAGTGTTCCACCGCAATGAGAACTACAAGCATGTGCGCAGTGGCAAGAGTTATCGCTTCTCCGCGCCCACAGCATTCATGGCGCAACGCAAGGAAATCATCGACGATGTGTTTCCCGGCGACATCGTGGGTTTGCCCGACAACGGTATTTTCAAGATTGGCGACACACTCACCGAGGGCGAAGAACTGCATTTCAAAGGACTGCCCAGTTTCTCACCCGAGATGTTCAAGTACATTGAGAACACCGACCCCATGAAGACCAAGCAACTCAACAAGGGCATTGAACAACTCATGGACGAGGGTGTTGCGCAATTGTTTGTGAACCAATTCAACAACCGCAAGATCATCGGCACAGTGGGGCAACTGCAATTC
>CACZNP010000292.1 GCA_902782545.1 uncultured Bacteroidales bacterium | reverse complement strand
TGGCCATCAAGGTGAGGCGTTCCACCCACACTGGTATAGGCATCAATCTGCTCATCGGTCATGCGGAAGGGCTTTTGGGCATACTCTGCCTCGGTGATTCCCACAAGTTCGTTTTGAAGGCGCATCAAGCCGGCTTGGTCGCCGTTGCGTTGCATCAACTCTATGCTGTCGCGGCGCTCCGTGGCCAAGCGCATGAAAATCGATTGTTTCATCTGGTGGGCAATACCCTGCTCCATCTGCTTGAGGTCGGCGCTGTTGTAGCGTTTTCCGGTCACGATGTAGAACTGTGAGCCGCTACTGGCACGCTCTGGATTCACCTGGTCGCCAGTGCGCGCAGCGGCAAGGGCACCACGCTTGTGAAAATACTTGGGAAACACAAATTCGGCAGGAATAGTATAACCCGGGTCGCCATTTCCGAGGAGATCGTTGGGACCGGCGGTTTTCGACTTCCCGTCACCGGTCTGCACCATGAAGTCTTTAATGACTCGGTGAAACAACACTCCGTCATAGTAGCCTTCATTCACCAGTTTCACAAAGTTGTCGCGGTGGCGCGGAGTCTCGTTATATAACTTCACCACTATGTCGCCCAGCGAGGTTTCCAGTTTTACTTGTGTCATTTTCTCTTCGGTTGTTTGTTGTGCGGTAGTCGGGCTGTCCGACGGTGCTGTCTCGTTACTCTTCATGGAGCACGACATCAAAGCCAAAACAGCCAGAAAAAAGGAAAAAAGATGCTTTTTCATATTCCCACGGGATAAAGTCGTTTGTAAATACGGCGAAAGTTGTCATCGGTGGCACTCAGTTGCTCGGCATGGTCCTTATAGTCAGCCCCCCATATCGAAGCAGCCAAATCGGCCAAATAAGCGCGTTCACGGTCCTTCACAATGGCAGCCTTGATCAGCAAGTCAATGCTGTCGGCATACTTCTCACTGTCAATGGCATTGAGGTAACGCGCTGTCGACACCACAAATTGCCCGCTGTGGTCAACCTCAATCATATTTTCCACCAGTTCAGGCATAATGTCATCCACCGATCCAATGTTATTGGCAATGTACTCATATGTCTTCAAACCGTTAGGGTCATCCTTTAATCTTTTCTTCAATGATTCGTCCATAGATTTCAAGATTTCTCTGTTTTTGTGCTGCAAAGATACTGCAAAAATCGTAACACGGCAAAATATTTCACCACAACGCACAAAAACCACCTTTTCACACTGTTTCCACGCGCTGTTTCGGTGTGTCTTTCCTGCCACTTGATTCCAATGTAAAAGGCAGGTTGCCACACAAGTGACGACCTGCCTTCAGGTTTAATAGTTAAGCAATCTGTTGATCTTTCTTGGAATTCTTATTTGTATCTTAAATGATACCCTGGCCCATCATGGCATGGGCAACCTTCATGAAGCCGGCGATGTTTGCGCCCTTCATATAGTTCATGTAGCCATCGGGTTCAAGACCGTACTGGCAGCACTGGTCATAGATGTCGCTCATGATTTGGTGCAGTTTCTGGTCCACTTCCTCTGCTGTCCAGTAGATATGCTGGGCGTTCTGCGTCATCTCAAGTCCCGAGGTGGCGACACCACCGGCATTCACGGCTTTGCCCGGGGCATAAACCATGCGGTTCTCGATGAACAGGTCGATTGCCTCGGCGGTGCAACCCATGTTGCTAACCTCGGCTACCAGCATCACGCCGTTATCCTTCAGCATCTGTGCATCGGCCTTGTTGACCTCGTTTTGCGTTGCGCAAGGCATGGCGATGTCCACTTTCTGCTCCCAGGGCTTGCGGCCTGCATAGAATGTGGCATTGGGGAAGCGCTCGGCATAGGGTGCCACGATGTCGTTACCGCTGGCACGCAGTTCGAGCATATAGTCAATCTTCTCAGGAGTGCTCACTCCGTCGGGATCGTAGACGTAGCCGTCAGGACCGCTGATGGTCACAACCTTGGCACCCAGTTGGGTGGCCTTGGTCACAGCGCCCCAAGCCACGTTGCCGAAGCCCGAGATGGCCACAGTCTTGCCTTCAAAGGAAGTGCCCATACGCTTGAGCATGCTCTGCACATAGTAGCAGGCGCCAAAACCGGTTGCCTCGGGACGAATCTTCGAGCCACCGAACTCCATACCCTTGCCAGTGAAAGTACCGGTGCACTCGCGGGTGAGTTTCTTGTACATTCCATACATGTAACCCACTTCACGGCCGCCAACACCAATGTCACCAGCAGGAACATCCATGTCAGGACCAACATGGCGCCACAACTCAATCATGAAAGCCTGGCAGAAACGCATGATTTCGGCATCGCTCTTGCCCTTGGGGCT
>CACZNP010000291.1 GCA_902782545.1 uncultured Bacteroidales bacterium | reverse complement strand
GGGTGGCTTTGAAGGCCTCGGCTTTGAAGTCGCCCTTGACTAAAAATTTTCTTTCAATTTCTTGTGCCATGATGCTATCAGTTTGCTAAAGGTTTGTTAATCATTCCAATCACGCGCTTGATGGCTTGCAGGTAGTTGATGTTTTCCACCCCTTGGAGTCCCACATCGGCGATAGTTTTCTTGATGTCCTCAATCTCGGTGCTCTCGCTGTTGATGGTCTTGACCATAGCGCCGTTGATGTACACCTCGCCCGTCTCGCAGATGGTGTCATTGACCATGTAGCCATACCGGGCTTTCTCCACCTTCACCGCCTGCAAGTCGGGATGAGCCTCAATCATACCCAGGAACTCTTCGAGGGTGTATTCATCCTTGTTGAGTTCGGGCATACCTTCGACCTTGAATGCCGGGAACACCTGTTCGCGCAGAACTTGTGCCGAAATGGGAAATTCGCCCTTCATCAACGGATTCCATTGCTCCAGGCCGTCGACAGCCTGCACAAAGGTCTTGATATCCATCTTTCCATCGCGGATTTTGGTGTTGTTCACATCATTGGTCCGGCTCACAATATAGGTTTCGGTGCTGTGACGTTCCCACACTTTCTCGGGAACGGGCACACTCAGACGTGCCATGCGTTGCTCGGCCTGGCAGAAGCAACGGCCGAAACTGCGAAATTCAAAACGCGGTTTGGAAATCTCACCAATCTTTAATTCTTCTTTAGCCATGATTTATTGAGATAATATTTAATTGGGTTGTATAGTAAATGTTTGAAATCGGTGAGGGGAGAGGAGTTTCGCCCCTCACCGATAGAATAGGTCGGTTTATTGCACAACATCATCGTCGGCTTCGCCGGTGTCGGGATTCTTCTGGCCCAGTGTTCCGTCGGCAATCATGAAGGGACCCGTTCCGTTGGGACAACGGCTCCAGGTCTTCTTGTTGTTGGTAAGAATTTGGTCGCCCCATTTTGCGCCCTTCTCGCCGCGTTGGAACTTGTCAATCAGTTTGCCGTTGGGGTCAAACAGTTCGATAAGCACGCTCTTCTTGGCCGAGAAGCCGCTGCTGATGCCACGCGGCGTTGTGCCCTTGGCGCCCACGATGGTGAAGAATCCGTGAGCCGGCACTATTTCGCCTTCGATTCCAGTCCATGCGAGTCCCTCATCCTTGTTGATGGTCACGCCTTTGAGTTTGATGGGATAATCGCCGTTGTTGTACAACTCGATGTACTTGTCTTGGTCGGCATCGGCAGCACCATATAGTTCGTTAAGAACCAACTTCGTGAAATCCACCGGGGGATCGCCCACGGTGATTTCTTTATCTTCGCTGACGGTAGTGAAGCCAGCCTCGTTGGTCACGCTGACCGCGTAAACAATCTTTGTGCCGTCGGGTTGTGCGGGAATAATTCCAGTGAAAGTTTTGCCGCTACCCTGCATGTTGACAGTGTTTGTGGCACCGGCTGCGGTGTAACGCAAAACGGCTTGTTTTACTTCCTGTAATCCTGACACGGTGGCTGTGACCACGATGTCGTTGATTGATGTGGGTGCTTCGGGAGCAATGGAGATTTTGTCGATGGTCGAAGGGCCTTCGTACACTTTGTCTTCGACACATGCCGTCAACACAAGGGTTGAGATCAGCATGAATGCATATAATATCTTTTTCATTGTCGTATACTATTAATGTTTTTGTGTGAATGAATAATTGTACGTTGTTAGAAGTTAACCTCTAATCTCAGGCCCAGCATGTGATAACTGATACCTCCTTTTCCTTTGGCTTCCACCACTTTCTTGAAGTCGGTGGTCGGTTTGCCGTCGGCGTCGTGGCCAACGAAGAGTTTGCCCTTGCCGTTGGCGTAGCGGTCATTGTTAGAGTACTGATAGTTGAGAACAATCTTCACGCTGTTGTTAACATAGTAGTTGAGACCCAATGTGAAGTTCTCGCCAGCGCCACCGAACACATCCTTGTTGTTCAGGTTGAGGTAGTCGTAGCGGGCAGCCAGTTCGATATCGCCCCATTTGCGGCCACGCTGAGGCTGTGTGAATTCGCCCTCGGCAGTGTTGAAGCGTTGTTTACCGCCAAAGAGCAGGCAAGCGGCATGAACATACCAGCCACCGAAATTGTAGTTGGCGGCCTCGGCATTCACAGTGGTGCGGATCCACTCGCTCTGGATGCGGGCAGGTCCGTAGTAGGCTGCACCCTCAAGGCCATAAAGCACGTTGTGGTCTACATTTGGAATCACGTTGGTGTCGAGGTATTTCTTGCGGTTGATGCTGGTGGCGTTGCGCGTGCTGAAACGCATGCCGCCCCAGTCGGCGGGAGCATCCTCGGTCTTGGGAGTGCGGTACGAAGCCTTGCCACCCAAGTAAAGTCCCCAAGTGCGATCTTTTGCATAGGGCATCCAGCCAATTTTACCCGTGAAAGAGTAGCCCTGGTTGCGCCCGTAGTCCTTGTTGTTGTCCTGCACATTGGTGAGTTCCTCCTCGCCGGCGATGGTCTGGAAGAACACGCCACCAGTGGCGCGGAAGTGGTCGCGCAGGTAAGAAATTTGGAGACCGATGTGACGCGAGGGAACAAGAGCCTTACACACCATGGGGCGCTCCATGAAGGTCAGGTAGCGCGACGAGGTTGTTTGCTCCATCGAGAAGTCTTCTTTGAAGTTACCAGCCTTGATCGACATGTTGGGGATGCCGTCGAACTGTACGATAGCATCCTTGAGTTCAAATTTTCCGTCGGCAAAGTCCACGTCGACCTCACCGTACCAGTTGTGAGGAAGGCGAGCCTTAACGGCGAAACGAGCGCGGCGAATCGATGCGTTGTTGCCAATCTTGTCGTAGTCCTCACTGTTCTTACCGAAGAACAGGGCTCCATCCACTTGAACACGGTTGTCAAGCCACAGACGGTACTGTTTGTCTTTTGACTCAAACGTGAGGATGTTGTTGCGCTGTTCAGAAATCAACTCTTCACGGTCGACGCGAACGCCATACTGATTGTAGGCGACATTGTCGTCCTCTGCTTGTGCCCAGGCACTGCCCAAAGTGGAGAGTGCCAGCACGAAAGTTAGTGCAAATAATTTTTTCATGTTACACGAGTGAATTAAATTAGGTTTATAAAAATGGTTAATTATATGATTTTATAATAGTTGAAGATATTGTACGATATTGACGCTTCGGTCGAGTTTCAACTTGCGTCGGAACCGGTAGCGGCTGATTTCGATGGTTTTGGGCTCCACGTTCATCAGGCTGGCAATGTCCTTGCTCGAATAACCCAGTCGGATGAGGATGGCTAAGCGTTTTTCCCGCTCGGTGAGGGTGGGGCAGCGCATGAGCAGCCGGCTCACAAAGTTCTTGTGCATCTCATCGACTTGAGCGTAGAAGTGGTCCATCTCAGCCGACAGTTTCAGGTTCTCGCCCAGTTCCCGTGCCATGTCGTTCATCTTGTTCCGCAAGAGTTCAACATCGCGTTCACCCGAGAGTTTCTTGATGCGCAGGCTCAATTCCTCCAAATACTGTCGCTGCTGCTTGATGTGGAGCGACAGGTTGATGAGTTCTTTGTACTTGATATCAATTTCCTTGGTCATCACATTGAACTGCGAAGTGACAGCAGCCACATCCATGCGGTTGAGTTCGTCGCCGACCTCGGACTGGCGGATCAACTCATCGTTCAAGGCTTTTTTGGTGACACGGTGCTTGTTGTATTGATTAAAGTAGAGATGAGCCAACAAACAAGACAGCAACACAAAGGCCGTGATGACCACCACCAACAGCGAATCGTCACCAGTGGCTATCAGTGCCAGTCCTGTGATGAATGCCAGCAGGGGAGTGATGAGCGTGATGGAGAGCCACTTGATGATGTGCTGGAGCATGCGCTCGCGCTCCATGGCCAAACGGCTGGAGAAATTGAGTTGATTGGCCGACACGACAATGGGTTGGAATGCAGGTGAAATGAGAGGAAACACCACATTGCCCACAATCATCACTAACGTGGCCGAATATAGGTGGGGCAAAAACAATTGGCTTTGGTTTTTGTGCGAGTGCTTGAACTGAATGCCGAACTGAACAGCCGGTGCTGCGACAATTGCGAAGAAGAAAATCAAGAGCGCGGCATGAAGCGGAACCGACAGGGTGTGTTGCCCGACAATCGAGGAGAGCAGGGGAGTGATGAGTAGCGCATAGTTCCACGACAAGGCTATGCTGCCTATTACCACCCCACACAGCATTGCCCGCTTGAGATAGAGAGTTTTGACCAGGAGATGGCAGTCGCGTTGGTGGATGAACCGGTTGAACAACAATTGAAACACAAACGACAGTGCCATAACCAATATTGGTGCAAATATCAGTGAGGCAATGGCGGTGAACTGGATGAAATCACCATTGATGTGATGATGGTAGGCCAAGGCAGCCAGCGCGCCCCACAAGGCAGTCACAGCCGATGTCTCAATTCCGGTTGCCGTGGTCAATGCCAGCACGATGACGAGTGTGGCGGTGAGGATGAGCAGGCAGTAGCCATTGAATGGCGCCCACGAGCCCCATCGCTGAAAAGCGAGGCATGAACAAAGCACGAAAACGACAAAAAGGAACCCCACAAAGAACTTGACCGACATCACATCTTGGATGTGTATGTCGCGAAAGTGGCTGGTGAACTCTTTGACAGCCACCCAGACGACAATCATCAGCAAGAACAATATGGAGAAACCCGCTTCCATCTCACGTTTTATTGGTTTTGCTTGATGACCATGATGGCCAAATGATCGGCAACTTTTACCGCCTCCTCGGCGAGTTCCTCCACATGCAGGGTGAAGTAGCGCAGATGAAACTTTTGACTCAGTTTGAAGTTGTCCATGTCGTGAAACACACGTCGTTTCATGCCTTGTGCGAGTTTGCTCACCTCTTTCTCAAAGAAATAGATGCGGTGTAACCGCTCGGTGACAAACCTCGGAGTCTTGAAATAGTCTCGTGTGGCCTGTATCGTACATTCGAGTGACAGGGCCGCAATCTCCACCAGTTTGAGGAAATCCACATTCATGTCGGCAGGGAAGAAAGGAATCTCAATCTCGTATTGGCATAAGTTTTTGTAGAGAAGATTGCTGATATTATCCAGTCCTTCAAGCAATTGCATGATTTCGACTCGCTGGTCGGTAATCAATGCGTAGGTGAACAGGTCGTTCTCGATGGTGCGACGCATCTCGATGGAGTTGTCGCGCAATCGCGTGATAGACTTGAGGTTGTCGTTAAAATCGTTTGAATTGCCCTCCAAATAATTCTTGATGCCATCCTTATATATTAGGATACTTTCGTCCAGGCAATCGAGAAACCCATCCAAGTCGCTGATGGTCTTATTTATCTTTTTTGTTCCAAACATGTTCGGTTTGTTAAGGTTTGCGTTGTGGTTGGATGTGCAAATATAATATATGCTACAATCATATACAAATATTTATAAAAAATAACAGAAGTGTGCGCATGGTGTGTATGTAGTGTTATTATAATTTTTAAAACGTTAAACATCAGTACCATAAACTAGATTATGTAGTGGTGATGAAGTGTGCTAAATTTTTCATGTAGAGTTTTTATTATGGGTAATTCCATTAAATGCAGTGGTGGAATTTGGACTTTTGCAGGTATGGTGGTTGCCGAATGCCCTGCAAGGACGATGCACGGTTGTGCGTCCACTGCGAATTGTCATTTGAAATTAATGAGCCAAATAATTCATTATTCATTGTCCGTTTTCCATTATTTTTGTATCTTTGTAGATTCAAAGTGGCTAACGAAACAAACCAAATAAAACAAATCAATAACAACAAGGTTAATATCATTCACTTATGAGTAAAGAAAAGAAATTCATGACGTGTGATGGTAACCAGGCTGCTGCCCACATCAGTTATATGTTCACTGAGGTGGCTGCAATCTATCCCATCACACCGTCATCGACGATGGCTGAGCACGTCGACGAATGGGCCGCTGCAGGCCGCAAAAACATTTTTGGTGAGACGGTTACAGTGCAAGAAATGCAGAGCGAGGCTGGTGCGGCAGGTGCCGTTCACGGTTCCTTGCAGGCAGGCGCACTGACCACCACCTACACGGCGTCGCAAGGCTTGCTGCTGATGATTCCCAACATGTACAAGATTGCCGGTGAGTTGTTGCCAGGTGTCTTCCATGTGTCGGCCCGCACGTTGGCCAGCCACACGTTGTGTATCTTTGGCGATCATCAGGACGTGATGGCTACCCGTCAGACTGGTTTTGCCATGCTTTGTGAGGGCAGTGTGCAGGAGGTAATGGATTTGGCGGGTGTGGCTCACTTGAGCGCCATCAAGAGCCGTGTGCCGTTTGTCAATTTCTTTGACGGGTTCCGTACCTCGCACGAGATTCAGAAAGTGGAAGCCATGGACCAAGAAGATCTGCGTCCCCTCATCGACATGGAGGCTTTGCAGTCGTTCCGCAACCGCGCCATGAATCCCGACAAACCCGTGACGCGCGGTACTGCTGAGAATCCCGATGTGTTCTTCCAGCACCGTGAATCGTGCAATGATTTCTACACCGCTGTTCCGGCCGTTGTGGAGGACTACATGAACAAAATCAACGAAATCACTGGTCGCAAGTATGGCTTGTTCAATTATTATGGTGCCAAAGATGCTGACCGCGTGATCATTGCCATGGGTTCGGTTACCGAGGCCATCCGCGAAGCCATCGACCACTTGGTGGAGCAGGGAGAAAAAGTGGGTCTTGTGGCCGTGCACCTGTATCGTCCTTTCTCGGCCAAGCATTTCCTGGCTGCAGTTCCCAGCACCGCCAAACGCATCGCAGTGCTCGATCGCACCAAGGAACCCGGCGCCACCGGCGAACCTCTGTATCTCGACGTGAAAGACTGCTTCTACGGTAACGAAAATGCGCCGCTCATTGTGGGTGGACGATATGGCCTGGGCTCGAAGGACACCACGCCGGCCCAAATTCTTGCAGTGTACGAGAATCTGGCGTTGCCCATGCCTAAAAACCAGTTCACCATCGGCATTAACGATGACGTGACGTTCACCTCACTGCCCCAAAAGGAAGAAATCGCCATGGGCGGTGCAAGCATCTATCAGGCCAAGTTCTACGGCTTGGGAGCCGACGGTACTGTGGGCGCCAACAAGAACTCGGTGAAAATCATCGGCGACAACACCGACAAGTATTGCCAGGCCTATTTCTCCTATGACTCGAAGAAGTCGGGCGGTTTCACCTGCTCGCATCTGCGTTTTGGCGACGAGCCCATCCGCAGCACTTACTTGGTGACCACCCCCAACTTTGTGGCATGCCATGTGCAGGCCTATCTGCACATGTACGATGTGACCCGCGGTTTGCAGCGTGGTGGCACATTCCTGCTCAACACCGTGTGGGAAGGCGATGCCCTGGCAGCCAACCTGCCCAACAAGGTCAAAAAGTACTTTGCCGACAACGATATCAAAGTCTACTATATCAACGCCACTAAGATCGCTCAGGAGATCGGTTTGGGCAACCGCACCAACACCATCCTGCAGTCGGCCTTCTTCCGCATCACCGAGGTCATCCCCGTGGAACTTGCTGTGGAGCAAATGAAGAAATTCATTGTCAAGAGTTATGGCCGCAAGGGAGAGGATGTGGTGAACAAGAACTATCAGGCTGTGGACCGCGGCGGTGAGTACGAACAACTCGTTGTGGATCCCGCTTGGAGCAACCTGCCCGTTGAGGATGCCGTAGCCGACAATGCACCGGCATTTGTCAACGAGGTTGTGCGTCCCATCAACGCCCAGAACGGCGACTTGCTCCCCGTATCGTCCTTCGCTGGCCGTGAGGATGGCACTTGGGATCCTGGAACGGCAGCCTATGAGAAGCGTGGTGTTGCACCGTTTGTGCCTGTGTGGCAAGCCGAGAATTGTATCCAGTGCAACAAGTGTGCTTATGTGTGTCCGCACGCTGCCATTCGTCCGTTCCTGATGAATGAAGACGAGGCCGCTCACTCGCCCTTCCGCGAGGAAGACAAACTCAATGCCATTGGCCGTGGCCTTGAGGGCTTGAAGTTTGTTCAGGTGGTGGATGTGCTCGACTGTCTGGGTTGTGGCAATTGCGTGGATGTGTGTCCGGGCAAGAAGGGCAACAAGGCACTGGAAATGGTTCCCCTCATGGGTCACGAGGATGACCAACGTTTGTGGGACTACGCTGTGGAGAATGTCACATCCAAGCAAGACTTGGTTGATGTGAAACTCAATGTCAAGAATTCCCAGTTCGCCACGCCGCTGTTTGAGTTCTCGGGCGCTTGCTCGGGTTGCGGCGAGACCCCTTATTTGAAACTGATTTCGCAACTGTTTGGCGACCGCGAGATGGTGGCCAATGCCACGGGTTGCTCGTCGATTTATTCGGCATCGGTGCCCTCGAGTCCCTATCGTGTGAATGCCAAGGGTCATGGCCCGGCATGGGCCAACTCGCTGTTTGAGGACTTCTGCGAGTTTGGTTTGGGTATGGCCATTGCCGACGAGAAGATGCGCGACCGTGTCACAGGCTTTGTCAAAGAAGCCATCGAGGCCGATGGGGTCAATGCCGATGTGAAGGAACTCTACCGTCAGTGGCTGGAGAACAAGAACGACGGTCCCAAGAGCCGCGTTCTCAGCGACCAGATTCTTGAGGCTATCGAGCACAGCGACAATGCTGCCGACCTGAAGGTGAAGAGCCTGGGCCAGTATCTGGTCAAACGCTCGCAGTGGATCGTGGGTGGTGACGGTGCCAGTTACGACATCGGTTTTGGCGGTTTGGACCATGTGATTGCATCGGGCAAGAACGTGAATGTGCTCGTGCTCGACACCGAGGTCTACAGCAACACCGGTGGACAAGCCAGCAAGGCCACCCCGTTGGGTGCCATTGCCAAGTTTGCTGCTGCCGGCAAGCGCATCCGCAAGAAAGATTTGGGTCTGATTGCCTCCACCTACGGTTACGTCTATGTTGCCCAGGTGGCAATGGGTGCCGACAATGCCCAGTGCCTCAAAGCCATCCGTGAGGCCGAGGCCTACGACGGCCCGTCGGTCATCATTGCCTATGCGCCCTGTATCAATCATGGCTTGAAGGCCGGTATGGGCAAGGCTCAGGCCGAGGAACAGAAAGCGGTGGCTTGTGGCTACTGGCACCTGTGGCGCTACAATCCCATGCTGGAAGCCGAAGGCAAGAATCCCTTCACGCTCGACAGCAAGGAACCCGATTGGGACGGTTTCATCGACTTCCTGAAGGGCGAGGTCCGCTACGCTTCGGTGATGAAACAGTATCCCGATGAGGCCGAGGAACTGTTCCAGGCAGCCAAAGAAAACGCTCAGTGGCGCTATAACAACTATCGCCGCCTGGCCCGCCAGCAATGGGGCGTGGAACCTGCCGAGTGATCACACTTGCAGCATGAATCATCAATTTGGGGACGCACATGAGGTGCGCCCCCAAATTTTTTGCGGCCACGAGTGCTGCATGCAAAAAAACGAGTCATGCAAAAAATATTGCATGACTCGTTCGATGGAGTAGGGACGATCGGGTTCGAACCGATGACCTCTGCAATGTGACTGCAGCGCTCTGAACCAGCTGGGCTACGCCCCTATCTCGGTT
>CACZNP010000290.1 GCA_902782545.1 uncultured Bacteroidales bacterium | reverse complement strand
TTGAGCAGTTCAGCCCCCACAGTGGTGCGCAAGGCACTGACGAGATTACCGACTTCTATCAGAAAATGGATGCCGGTGATGTCTACCCTGTGCTGCACGACTGTGTGTCGGTAATTGAGAACAACCATTATTTCTGCATGTCGGGTCTGGGTGGCACCGAGGAGAAATCGCTCACCGGTCTCAATATGTTTGTGCCCGATTACCGTCTGATGCGTTCGGGAGGAAACACTGAGGCTACCGACATGAATAACAGTAACAGTAATTGGTATGCCCATTATGCCATGTACAATGTCAACCACCGTCCCGAGACGTGTCTGTATGGCATCAAGTTGACGGCCACTGTTAGTGCCTCCACCGTAGAAGGCTATTGTGATGTGACCCTGACTTGGGACTCGTCACTCGATGAGATGGCAGGCCGTCCGGTGCCTCAAGACTACTATGTGTACATCTATTTGATTGACCCCGAGACCGGTGAAGAGCACCGCGTTTATCTCGATGGCATCACCCCCGATGCTGACCATCCCACGCATGGGGTGACTTACACCTACGAAGTGCCGCAAGAGATGAGTTCTTATGTCTTGAAGTACATCGTGAGCGGTCAGCCCAACGAGAGTGGCTCGAACTACAAGTTCCACGTCACCTTCAGTAACGAAGCCGAGGCCGTCATCCCCGGTTTGGACAAACTGGAGGGTATGGAACTGAGCATCAATGGTCACTACGAGAGCACTTATTACTCGAATGACCAGAAGAACCGTTACAACAACTACATCAACCTGTCGAACGGCATGGTCTACAAGACCAAGACTGTGCACCTCAATAATGGTAATCAATACCAACAAGGAACCTCGGTGTTCACGCTCTACCGTTTTGACAGGAATGATGAGAACAACAAGACCAAGGTGGGTACCGTAACCATCACCAAGCAGTACAGAGGACGCAATGGCCAACAGCACAACTACGAGTTGAACTATCAGATTGCCTACGAGAGCGCATCGCAACGCACGAGCAATCTGGTGGCTTATCCCCCCCGTTCTGGTAAGTTAATGGGTACTCGTGAATATAGGGCCTACCGCAACTTGTTCGACATTCAGGACGAGGTGAACTTCGATGGCATTATGTTCTGCGACCAGTTTGAGGCATCCACGGCCGACAACGATCACCCCGACCACTATAATTATAAGATCGTGTTCCAGTCGAATGTTGACTTTGATGGCGATGGAACCAGACCCGATGAGATTCACAGCAATGTGGTGGAGATTCCCGTGTTCAAGAGCGAGATTGAGGTGGGTGGCCTCTATACTCTCGAGGATGTGGAATCCGATGTGGATCGTCACCTCACGGCCAACGCTGGCAATGCGCAAATCATGACCATGGTGCAGGATTCGCGCAACGTGGTCAAGTATGAATTGGCACGTGGCTTGAATGGTGCCGTTCCTGATGTCAACGCTCCTGTGGCGTTGGCTCAGCGCACGCAAGACGGCAACTATCAGGTTCGCGAGCAGTCGGCCGAAAGTGCCGATTGGGTGGATGCCGACAGTTATTCCTTTGCCGATGGCCAATCCAACATGTTTGTGCCCCTCACCGACCGCAAGGTGGTGAATGGTCAAAGCGCCACTTATGTCCCTGTGATTTCGGTCAACAAACCCGACGGTTCCGATGGTTTCAATACCTATGGCGCTGATCGCAAAGCCACTGCTGTGGGTTCGGTGAGTGGATCTATCCCTGGATTTGAGATGAGTACTTACACATGGACCGACCCCGCCGACCAGGTGGAGTGCTGCTACTACAACGTGACCATTCCCATCGATGCCAATGTGCCCGATGGATACTCGGTGGCCAAGTACCGCGTGTGGCGTCTGTGTCCCGATCCCCGTGAGCAACTCGAAGATCACCAGTTCCGCATGAGTACCGACTACATGTTTGAGGATTATGACTCCAACTCTACCCAGTTCTATGCTGGAGAGAACGACGTGAATTATCCCGAAGGTGTTCAGGCAAGACCGGGCGAGGTGAGTGGTACCTTTGGGTCGTTCAAGGTGGCCGAGGGCAAACCGCTGGTGGTTCCTTTCAAGGTGCGCTTGTACTACAAGAAGGATATGAACCAGCCTTCTGGACAAGGTATTCGTCGCCGCGCCAACACCAATGACAACAGCAAACTCTACTACGTTGTTGAACAAGACTTGGTGTTGAACATCAAGTACAGCCCCGACCTGCCCACTTCGATTTTCCAAGTGACTGCCAACCAGGCTCCTGTGCAGAGTGTGACTTATTACAGCCCTGCCGGCTCGATGAGTATGCATCCGCATCAAGGCATGAACATCGTGGTTACGCAGTACACCGACGGAACCCGCAAGGTGGAGAAAAAGAACTTTTGACAACATTCATCACATGATTCAATAAAAATAGCCGCGCCATCATTAGGCGCGGCTATTTTTTTGCTTACATAATGTGCCGAAGCGAACCAGGATGTGTCATTGCCGGGTTTGGCATAGGGTGAGGTAGTTGCAATGCAGCATCTCTCCGTCATCGCCACGCAAGTGAAACGGCCCGCCCACGCACCAGTCCCACACCTTGCAGCGGGCGCACTCATCGTGTTTCATCCATCGGCGGTCGCGCATCGGCCCAAAGCGGTTTTGCCACACATCGCTGAAACGGTCGCGGTAGATGTTGCCTTGCGCATAATGCGATCGGATGCTCATGCAGCCACCGATGTCTCCATTGGCCAGCACCGAAGCCGTCATTGTGCCGGCGTCGCACCGGTAGATGTGTCGTCTCACTTCGCCCTCGTACTCGCCCAGGAAGCCTTCGCAACTGTAGGACAGGTTGATGCTTCCTTCGCGGCGCGTGGCTGAGATGAATTCCATGACTTGGCGGTATTGTTCGGGCGAGAGAAACAGTTCTGGATTCGACTTGGCCCGGCCTTGCGGGAAAATGGTGAAAATGCGCCATTTTTTCACGCCTGCCGCAATGAGGTGTTGCCTGAGTTGGGGCAGGGTGGAGAAGTTGCGTTGATTCACGCAGGTGATCACGTCCCAAGTGATGCGGCGAGTGCCAGCGAGCAGTGCGATGGCGCGCATGGCCCCGTCGAACGAGTTTCCCCGCAGCCAGTTGTGCTCAGGTTCCAGCCCATCGAGGCTCACGGCCAGCGTCCGCAATCCTGCATGGAGGAGTTCGCGCAACAGAGGTTCGGTGAGCAATACACCATTCGTGACAAATCCCCACAGAAAACCGCGGTCGGTAATC
>CACZNP010000289.1 GCA_902782545.1 uncultured Bacteroidales bacterium | reverse complement strand
CAGCAACTACCGCTTCACTCTCGATGTGGAAGAAAAATTGCGTCAACTCGCTGGCGACCTGCCGTTGCCAGAGGAACTCCTTAAAAGGTTCCTGCTGCAACGCACCGAGGGACAAGATGCCAGTAAAGTTGAGGAGCAATTCCCCGAGACCAAAAAACAACTCCAGTGGCAAATCATCAAAGAAAAAGTTGCCCAGCAACTCAATGTGAAGGTGGAAGTGGAGGACAAGTTGCGGTTGGCACGGTATTTTGCAGCCCAACAGTTCGCTCAATACGGTATGTCAAATCTGCCCGATGACGTGCTGGACAACTATGCACACAAATTGCTCGAGGACGAGCGTTCGAGCAACGACATTGAGACACGTGCTCTCGAGGACAAGTTGTTTGCTGCCATCAAAGATGCGGTCACCCTCGATGAGAAATCGGTGAGCGTGGATGAGTTCAATAAACTTTTTGAGAAATAACAATAAAACAATCCTTTTTTCCCAGGGGCGATGTCAAACGATTTCGCCCCTGTTTTTTTCTTAAAATAGTTGAAATAGTAACGACATGTGGAAAAAAATGATTATCTTTGAAAATTATAATGAAAACAATAAACACCGATAACAATGAATAACGATTTCAGAAAATTTGCTGTTCATCATCTTGGAATGAATGGACTCGCACTCGACCAGTACGGCAACACCATCAGCAACAACTACATTTCGCCCACCATCATGGAAGAGCGAAAACTCAACGTCACACAACTCGACGTTTTCTCGCGACTGATGATGGACCGCATCATCTTCCTGGGAACTCAAATCGACGACTACACAGCCAACGTCATACAGGCCCAATTGCTCTACCTTGACTCATCGGACCCTGGCAAAGACATAGCGCTTTACCTCAATTCACCGGGTGGATCGGTTTATGCCGGGCTGGGTATCTATGACACCATGCAGTACATCCAAAGCGACGTTTCCACCATCTGCACCGGCATGGCCGCTTCGATGGCCGCCGTGCTGCTTGTTGCCGGCGAGAAAGACAAACGCTTTGCGCTCAAGCATTCACGTGTGATGATACATCAACCCATGGGAGGCATCCAAGGACAAGCATCCGATATAGAAATCACATCCCGCGAAATCATCAAACTGAAGAAAGAGTTGTACACCATCATCTCGGACCATTCGGGACAGCCTTACGACAAAGTCTATGCCGACAGCGACCGCGACTACTGGATGACGGCCGAAGAGGCCCGTGAGTACGGAATGATCGACAACGTGCTTTCCAAAGAGAAAGAACTCACGAAAAAAGAAGATAATAAAGACAATGCCTAAAAGAAACGTCAATTATTGCAGTTTCTGTGGCAGGGCCGAGCACGAAGTGTCGCTCTTGTTGCCGGGTGTGAATGGTTTCATTTGCAACGAGTGTGCTGAGCGCGCCCATGAACTGTCGCAGGAGTTTTTGAATAAATTCAACGAGGCAAAATTGACCGACCTCGACTTTGACACGCTTCCCAAACCATTGGAGATAAAGAACTATCTCGACCAATACGTAATTGGGCAAGAGACCGCAAAGCGTTATCTTTCGGTCGCTGTCTACAACCACTATAAGCGTTTGGCACAAAACAAGGATGATGTCGATATCGAGAAGTCCAACATCATCATCGTTGGGCCCACCGGAACGGGCAAAACCTTGTTAGCCAAAACCATTGCACGGTTGTTGAAGGTGCCTTTCGCCATTGTCGATGCCACGGTCCTCACCGAGGCCGGCTACGTGGGCGAAGACATTGAGAGCCTTCTCACCCGACTTCTTGCGGCATGTGACTATAATGTCAAAGAGGCCGAAAGAGGCATCGTCTTCATTGACGAAATTGATAAGATTGCACGAAAAGGCGACAACCCCTCAATCACCCGCGATGTGAGTGGCGAGGGGGTTCAACAAGGATTACTCAAGTTGCTCGAAGGGTCGGTGGTCAATGTGCCGCCTGCCGGAGGACGCAAGCACCCTGAGCAAAAGATGATTGCCGTCGACACCAAAAACATCCTGTTCATCTGCGGTGGCGCATTCGAGGGAATTGAGCGCAAAATCGCCATGCGGCTCAACACGCACGTCGTGGGGTATGGCTCGTCAAGCCACATCAAGCAACAAGACCGCGAGAAGTTGTTGCACTTTGTCGCCCCTCAAGACTTGAGATCCTATGGGCTGATTCCTGAAATCATAGGACGGTTGCCGGTGCTCACCAACTTGGAACCACTGGACCGTGATGCCTTGCGCCGCATCCTCACCGAGCCCAAGAATGCCATTGTCAAGCAATATGCGAAATTGCTTGAGATGGATGGGGTGAAACTTGTGATTGAGGACGCCGTTCTTGATTTTGTGGTCGACAAAGCCATCGAGTTCAAATTGGGAGCGCGTGGACTGCGCTCCATTTTCGAGACCATCATGATGGACGTGATGTATGAAATGCCCTCAAGGGATGCCAAGTCATTCACCCTCACGCGTGAATATGCCGAAGAGCAACTTGAAAAATCCAATTTCGAGATGCTTAAAAACAGCATATGATTTTGATGTTTAATATTGCAAAATCAAATTCTGTTCACTATATTTGTAATCTCAATAACTCCACATAATATGGCATCAAAAGAACGTCTCACCGCTGAATTGAAAAAGTATTTCGGTTTCGACACTTTCAAAGGGAACCAGGCCGAAATCATGGAAAACCTCCTCAATGAGAATGACACTTTTGTGCTCATGCCCACTGGTGGCGGCAAATCGCTGTGCTATCAGTTGCCTTCACTCATCATGGAGGGAACTGCCATAGTCATCTCTCCTCTTATCGCCTTGATGAAAAACCAAGTGGATGCCATGCGCAATTACAGCGAGGAGGACGGGGTGGCACATTTTCTCAATTCATCGCTCAACAAACAGGCGATTGATCAAGTCAAGGAAGATGTGCTGAGCGGAAAGACGAAATTGCTCTATGTGGCGCCCGAATCGCTCACCAAAGATGAGAACATTGAGTTCTTGAAGAATGTGAACATTTCGTTCTATGCGGTCGACGAGGCACACTGCATCTCGGAGTGGGGGCATGATTTCAGACCTGAATACCGGCGCATCAGGCCCATTATCAACGTCATTGGCACACGTCCCATCATCGCTCTCACGGCAACAGCCACGCCAAAGGTCCAGCACGATATCCAGAAAAACCTGGCTATGACCAATGCCAAGGTGTTCAAGTCATCGTTCAACAGGCCCAATCTCTACTATGAAGTGCGACCAAAGACCAAGGACATCGACCGAGACATCATCCGCTTCATCAAAGCCAATGAGGGAAAATCAGGAATCATCTACTGCCTGAGCCGCAAAAAAGTCGAAGAGTTGGCTGAGTTGTTACAGGTGAACAACATCAAAGCACTGGCTTACCATGCAGGTATGGATAGCCAGACACGCTCGGACAACCAAGATGCATTCATCAAGGAGGATGTAGACGTGATTGTGGCCACCATTGCTTTCGGTATGGGAATTGACAAGCCCGATGTTCGCTTTGTCATCCATTACGTTATTCCTAAGAGCCTGGAAGGATATTATCAAGAAACCGGCCGGGCCGGGCGTGACGGCGGCGAAGGCAAGTGCATCACGTTCTATGCCAAGAAAGATTT
>CACZNP010000288.1 GCA_902782545.1 uncultured Bacteroidales bacterium | reverse complement strand
CCTGAAATTCTTCTGAAAATTGTGAGATTTAAATTGTGCTTGTGGTTTTTTTTATGTATATTTGCGTAGTGTTATTTTTGATAAACCTTAAACTTTACGAGAACATGAGAAAAATCATTACCCTGATGTTGTGTCTGGCTGCCGTGATGCAAGCCAGCGCGTGGAAACCCTTGTTTGTGGGGCACCGTGGCTGTAACCGCGGTGTGGAAAACACTGTGGAGGCCTATCGCAATGGCGTGGACTACTACGGTTACGATGGACTGGAGTGTGATGTGCGAGTCACCAGCGACAAGAAGTACGTGATCAGCCATGATGAGACCACCGAGCGTGTGGGTGGCAACTTGACGGTGGCCAATGCCACACTGGAACAGTTGCAGGCCGAGAACTATACCCAAACTCGCAACGGAGTGACCTACACCGGCAAAATCTGTACCATGGCCGAGTATCTCGACATCTGCGTGGAGAAAGGGGTTTTCCCGGTCATTGAGTTGAAGTGGACCACTGGCATCAACAGCAACGACATGAGCAATTTCCCGGGACTGGCGGCGCTCATCGAGGAAAAAGGCCTTACCGACAAGGCCATCATCCTCACCTCGATGAAACCTTCGCTGGAGTATGTGCGCACCAACTATCCCGCTCTCAAGTGTCAATGGCTGTGCAATGCCAACTGGAAGGATAATGAGCCGTGGTGCCAGCAGTGGAATCTGGAGCCCAGCATCTCCACGGGCAATTTCGACATCTACACCGTCAAAAAATTCCACGACCTTGGCCTTGACGTGGCCTGCTGGGTTGTGGACACCGAGGCCAGTTACAAGTCCATCGGTGCCATGGGCGTGAAGATGATGACTTGCAACTCTCTCATGCCGAGTTCCATGCCCGAACTCGCCGACATCGATTGGGATGCCGTTGTCGAGCCGGTGCAACCCTTGGAACTGAAGTGCGACACTGTTTTCAAGTACAGCCGTTTTCGTGGCGACCTGCCGGAGAATTTCCCCTCGGGCTTGACCGATGAATCGGCCTATAACTCGGCACAAATGGCCGCCATGTATCACGGCATGTTCTATCCCAACAATTACAGTAACAGCACGTTGCTTGCTTTTGATGCCGATGGAGCCACCGAGAGCGGCCTTCCAGGCGGCAAAAGCCAGGGCGTGACCTGCGACGATGCCGGCAACCTGATTGTGCGTGACGACGGCGCCACGCAGAGTTCTCCCAACAAAATGGTGCTTTACCGCGAGGGCGATGTGACCCCCGTGGTCGTGAACTTTGAGTTGCTGAATCCTGGACGCACTCACTTCATCAGTGCCAGCGGCGATGTGTTCTCCAAAGAAGGTGGTTACGTCTACTTCTTCCCCTACACCCAGAATGTGGTGAACGTGGTGAAAATTGCCGATGGCAAGTTGGTCGAAGTCACCGCTTCCAGCAAATTGTCGCTCACGGGGTCGACAGCCGGTGTGGTATATCCCATCAACAACAACCCCAATAAGTTTATCTATCAGGTTCGAAGCGATGGCTATTACCTGTACGACAATGGCGACAAGGGTGCTTATGTGGCAGGTAGTGCCAGCACCACACCCCCCAACCGCAACTCCAGCGTGGGTGGTGCTTACTTCACCATGGATGGCCATGAACTGTTCCTCTACTCATCGGGCACGAACTACAACGGCGGCTTCACCATCAAGGATATGACTGCCAAGGCAGAACCGATTCTCACCGTGCCACCGATGGGCAATGGTGGCTACGGAGCCAATCCCTCGGTGGGTGCCTTCTACCGTACCGAGAAACTCGACGACACCCACGTCATGCTCTACGAGTATTGCATGGGCAACGGCTATGCGGCCTATCAACTTTACCTCGACCTGCCCTACACGGGTGTCAACGAGGAGTCGGTCACTTCAAAGACCGAGGTGAGCCACACCTATTTCGACCTCACCGGCCGGGCCAGCCAGCGCCCATTTGACGGCATCAACATAGTGCTCACACGCTACAGCGACGGAACCACCAGCGCTACCAAGATTGTGCGTTGACTTCTCTCGTCGTTGACCCCGATTATCACACAAGCCAATGAGGCCATCTGCGATTTCAGCAGCGCCTCATTGGTTTTTTTTGTGTGCAAGTGGTGTGGTGGTTTTTACAAGCACACAAATATAAATTTTTCCACGTGTGCACGTGGATGGGACCAATTAGACCACTATGACTAATGGGCCTAAAGGGATCCATTGGCAAAACATCAACCACCGTTGGCGCCGCGTGCAAGAGAATCGCCTGGAATAGAAAGTGCGAGCGGTTGTTAAATTTCATTAAATAATTTGGAAGAGGGTAGTTTTATGCTTATATTTGTTAATTGGAAAATTATTACTAATAATCAACAAATTATTGCCTTATGAAACCAATCTCCCATTTTTACTCATTGCTTGTGGTGATACTTGCTGTCGCCGCAATTCCGACCACCGCCAGTGCAGCCCACTACGACTTCTTTGTTGCTGGTCTTTACTACAAGATTACCAGTACTACCACCGTG
>CACZNP010000287.1 GCA_902782545.1 uncultured Bacteroidales bacterium | reverse complement strand
TGGTGTTTTTAAAATTCACCTTGCGCCCCAGACTATCGGTCAAGCAGCCTTCATCAAGCACTTGCAACAACATGTTGAACACATCGGGATGTGCCTTTTCTACCTCATCGAGCAACACCACCGAATAGGGATGCCGCCGCACTTTCTCGGTCAGTTGGCCACCTTCCTCATATCCCACATATCCCGGAGGGGCACCCACGAGACGCGACACATTGAACTTCTCCATGTATTCACTCATGTCGATACGAATCAAAGCATCGGGCGAATTGAAAAGGAATTCAGCCAATCGTTTTGCAAGCAGGGTCTTGCCAACTCCTGTTGGGCCCAAAAACATGAAGGAGCCTATGGGGCGGTTCGGATCGCGCAGGCCGGCACGGTTGCGGCGTATGGCTCGAGCAATCTTGTCAATGGCCTCATCCTGACCCACAACACGGCGTTTGAGTTCTTCGGTCATGCCCAGCAAGCGTAATCCCTCACTTTGAGCAATGCGCTTCACGGGCACTCCGGTCATCATAGCCACAACCTCGGCAACATCGTTTTCATCGACGGTTTCACGGCGGTTGTCCAGTTCGCGCTCCCAAGACGCCTTGGCATCTTCAAGTTCGAGGGTGATGCGTTCCTGCAAGTCTCGGTAGTTGGCGGCACTCTCAAAGTTCTGTTCCTGAACAGCCTTGTATTTGTTTTCTTGGGCCTCGGTGATGCGGCGCTCCAACTCTTCAATCTCTGGAGGCACAACTACCTTGCTGATGTGCACACGGGAACCAGCCTCGTCCAGGGCATCAATGGCCTTGTCGGGGAAGAAGCGGTCGCTCACATATCGGTCAGTCAACTTGACGCATGCCTCGATAGCCTCGTCGGTATAGCGCACACCGTGGTGTTTCTCGTACACTTCTTTGATATTGCGCAAAATCTCCAAGGTCTGTTCAGCGGTAGTGGGTTCAACAATCACCTTCTGGAAACGACGTTCCAGGGCACCATCTTTCTCG
This sequence comes from uncultured Bacteroidales bacterium, assembly GCA_902782545.1. Classification (GTDB taxonomy): domain Bacteria; phylum Bacteroidota; class Bacteroidia; order Bacteroidales; family Muribaculaceae; genus Sodaliphilus. The sequence goes on along the minus strand of CACZNP010000287.1, from coordinate 5,036 downwards.
ATGTTCTTTCGGTATTCGTCAAGCGTTGTGGCACCAATGCATTGAAACTCGCCACGAGCCAGCGCGGGCTTGAGAAGATTGGCAGCATCCATGGCACCAGCCGAGTTACCGGCACCCACGATGTTGTGTATCTCGTCAATGAACAGAATCACATTTTTGTTCTTGGCCACTTCGTCGATGACCGCTTTGATACGCTCCTCAAACTGGCCACGGTATTTTGTTCCGGCAACGAGCGCGGCCATGTCGAGCGACACAATGCGCTTGTCAAACAACACGCGGGCCACCTTGCGTTCCACAATACGCTTGGCAAGGCCCTCGATGATGGCACTCTTGCCCACGCCGGGCTCGCCAATCATCACGGGGTTGTTCTTCTTGCGGCGACTCAATATCTGGGCCAAACGCTCAATCTCACTCTCACGGCCCACAACCGGGTCAAGGCGGCCCTCGATGGCTGCGGCGGTGATGTCGCTGCCGTATTTGTCGAGCATGGGCGTGTCACTATTGTCACTTTTACTGACATTTCGTCGCGATGTACCCGACCGCGAGCCACGTCGTGGCGGTTCATCGGGCAATTCATCGTCCTCATCTTCCTCGGCGAAATCGGCACCTGCTTTTGGCAACAACACACTGCGTTGCCACCATTGTTGCTGGTATTTATTGTTATCGTTATCCATGTTTTTTCGTTCGATTTCTTATCAATATATGTTAATTTGACAAACTTTGTGCCAAAAGGTGTTGTCACACTCAATTTTTCCTCACGGAAAACGCTCAAAATGTGAGAAAAATGCGTATATTTGTAAGTTATTTTTAAGTAACGGGGATGACGTGCCTGCCTGGGGCCGATTGGGGCCTGCGGTGCGCTCCCTGGACCTAAATTAATTTTGTGATTTATGGAAATGAACAGCGATCGAATTCTTGAGATCAACATTGAAAACGAGATGAAGACCTCGTACATCGACTACTCGATGTCGGTCATCGTTTCGCGTGCGCTGCCCGATGTGCGCGATGGCTTCAAGCCAGTGCACCGAAGGGTACTCTATGGCATGGCCAAGGCAAGGAACTTGTCCAATGCCCCTTATCGTAAGTCGGCCCGCACCGTGGGCGACGTGATGGGTAAATATCATCCCCATGGCGACTCGTCAATCTATCTGGCTATGGTTCGTCTGGCCCAGGACTGGGCCATGCGCTATCCGCTGGTCGATGGCCAAGGTAACTTTGGCTCTATCGATGGCGACAGCCCGGCTGCCATGCGTTACACCGAGGCTCGACTCGACAAGATGGGTGAACTGATGATGGACAACCTGGACGAAGACACCGTGAACTTTGTCCCCAACTACGACAACACGTTGCGCGAGCCCGAGGTGTTGCCCACACGTTTCCCCAATCTGCTGGTGAATGGCGCAAGCGGCATCGCGGTGGGTATGGCCACAAACATGGCACCACACAACTTGGGTGAGTGCATCGACGGCTGCATCGCTTTGCTTGAGAACCCCGACTTGGAAGTGAGCGATTTGATGCAGTACATCAAGGCGCCCGATTTCCCAACGGGAGGCATCATCTACGGCTATCAGGGAGTGAAGGACGCCTTTGAAACTGGTCGTGGCCGCATCGTGGTCCGTGCCAAAGCCGAAATCGAGACCGAAGCCAACCACGACAAGATTGTGGTGAGCGAAATACCCTACAACGTAAACAAACGAGAACTCATCGAGTACATAGCACGTCTGGTCGAAGAAAAACGCATCGACGGCATTTCGGACATCAACGACGAGAGCGACCGACACGGCATGCGCATCGTCATCGATGTGAAAAAGGACTTCAACCCCAATGTGCTGCTCAACAAACTATACAAACTCACTGAATTGCAATCTTCGTTCAGTGTGAACAACGTGTGCCTGGTCAATGGACGGCCCACCACTGCCAACCTGAAACAATTGTTGCAATACTTCCTTGACCACCGGCATGAGGTTGTCATCCGGCGAACCAAATTCCAACTGAAAAAAGCACAAGAACGCGCACACATTGTCAAAGGACTGATTATCGCCAGCGACAACGTGGACGAGGTCATTGCCATCATCAAGAGCAGCCCAAGCACTGAAGTGGCCATGCAACGACTCGGCGAACGCTTCAACCTGGACGAGGTGCAAACACGCGCCATCGTTGAGATGCGATTGCGACAACTCACCGGACTTGAGCAAGACAAGTTGCACAACGAGTTGGCCGAGTTGCTCAAGACCATCGAATACCTGCAGTCCATCCTCAACGACCCCGCCGTTTGCCGCAAGGTCATCGAAGACGAACTGCTTGAGGTGAAAGAGAAATTTGGTGACGAACGCCGCACCCAAATCAATCCCAACGACGAGGAAATGAACGCCGAGGATTTCTATAGCGACGACCCCATGATCATCACCATCTCGCACTTTGGCTACATCAAGCGCACACCGCTGAGCGAGTATCGTGCACAAGCGCGTGGAGGAGTAGGCGCAAAGGGAAGCGACACCCGCGACGAAGATTTCATTGAATACGTCTACGAGGCAACAAACCACAACTATATGCTCTTCTTTACTGCTTTGGGACGTTGCTACTGGCTACGTGTGTTCCAAATCCCCGAAGGGTCAAAGAACAGCAAGGGACGCGCCATCCAGAACCTGCTCAATCTGGGACCGGAGAACCGCATCTTTGCTTTTGTGCGTGCTACAAAACTCACCGATCCCGAGTACAACCAGTCGCACTACATCATGTTTGCCACCAAGAACGGTGTGGTCAAGCGCACTTGCCTGAGCGAATACTCAAGACCACGCATGAATGGTGTTCGCGCAATCAACATCAACGAGGACGACCAACTCATTGGCGCAGTTCTCACCGAGGGAAACAGCGAAGTGATCATGGCCAACCGAAACGGACGGGCCATCCGCTTCAACGAGACCAAAGTGCGTGCCATGGGACGAACCGCCACTGGCGTGAGAGGGATGACCCTCGATGATGATGACGATGCCGTGGTGGGCATGATTTGCATGCGTGCAGGCACCAGCGACGATGTGCTCGTTGTCTCGGAACAAGGCATGGGCAAGAGAAGCAAACTCGAAGACTACCGAGTGACCAACCGTGGGGCAAAAGGTGTTAAAACCATTAACATTACGCCAAAAACTGGCAAACTTATTGCAATACGAAATGTGAGCGACCTCAATGACCTGGTGATTATCAACAAAAGCGGCATCACTATCCGCCTCAAGGTGAAAGAACTCAGGGTCATGGGGCGTGCAACACAAGGCGTCAGACTCATCAACCTTGAGAAGAAGAACGACCAGATAGCATCGGTGTGCAAGGTCGATACCGAACCCGAGGTGACCGACGAGGAAAGCGTGGCACAGGCATTTGCCCAACCTGACGACAGCATCGTCGAGAACGATGGCGAAAACAACAATGGACAAACACAAGATAACGAGAACAACGAATAACAAACATTAACCCTAATTGATAAAAAAATGAAAAAAGTAATTCTTTTTGTCGCTTGTGCATCCATGATGGCATCGAGCGCCATGGCTCAAATGAGCCTCGTGAAAGATGTGGCCAAGTTGGCAGCCTCAAGCAAGGTGGAGGAACTGCAATCGGCATTGGACAAAATCCAACCGGCTTTCACCAACCCTGAGACTGCAAACGACGCGCAAACGTGGTTCCTTGCCGGCAAGGCTGCATTTGGTCTCTATGACAAATTGTTTGCCAACAAGTCGCTCGGGCAGCAGGTCGATGCCGCTCTGATGGAGAAGGCTCTTACCCAAGGTTTTGAGTATCTGCAGAAGGCTTTGCCTCTCGACAGCGTGAAAGAAACAAATAAAGATGGTTCTTTCAAACTCGACAAGGATGGTACCCCTAAAATCAAAACCAAGTTCTCAAAGGATATCATTCCTCTGCTCACCGGCCACATTACCGACATCGCCCAAATCGGCAATGATGCCCTCGGTGCTGAAAACTGGGCCACTGCGGCTTCGGCGTTCGGAAAATATGCCGACATCGCATCCTCGCCGTTTGCTAAGGCTCAAGGCATCCAAGTCGCCGATTCCATCATGGGGCAAGTGCGTTTCTTCCAGGGATATTCACAATACAATCTCAAGGACTTCTTGAATGCATACAACAGTTTCAACATGGCACGCAAGTTGGGTTATACCGAGAACAACATTGTGGATTTTGCCACCTCTTCACTGGCCAACCATGTGCAGTCGTTCATCGACAAACAGGATTATGCCGGTGCTAACGCTTTTGTCGACAACGCCCTGAGCGGAGAGCAAAACAATGCCACCTTGTGGGACATCAAGGGATTCGTAACTGAGTTGGTCACTGGCATCAACGATGCACTGCCGTTCTACAAGAAATCCACCGAACTCGACGCAAACTATGCCAACGGTTTCTTTGATGCAGGACGTTGCCTCTATCTACAAGCCAATCAAATCATCGAGGACAACCCCAGCGCCACCAATGCACAACTCAAAGACAAGTTGGTACCCATCTACAGCGAGGCATTGCCTTATCTGGAAAAAGCAGTCGCACTCGATGCCAACAACACCAAGGCACAACAAGTGATCGATGACATCAAGTACAAACTCGAACTCATGGGTGTGAAATAATCAATTCACACAATAGGATAGCAAAAAAGGCACTGGATTCCAGTGCCTTTTTGTGATATGGGTTTCGGCTCATTGGTTGAGGAGAATGCTCACCAATTGAGTCACATCGGCAATTCCCGTTTCTCCGTCTCCATTCACATCGCTGTTTTGGTTGTTTGAACCCGACAGAATCAATGTGACAAGTAGCGTGACGTCGGCAATGCTAACCTCACCGTCGGCATTCACATCTCCACGAGGCATCACGTCGTCAACAATATTCTCAAATGCTTGCCATTGATCTGCATTGCTATATAAACCGGATTTTCCTTTGGGAACATGAAGTAGGCATGTGGGCAAATAACTATAGTCAAACACCTCATCGCCCAATTCCACATCACTGGGTTTGACAATTCGGCTGTATAGATTGACAAGATTGCA
>CACZNP010000286.1 GCA_902782545.1 uncultured Bacteroidales bacterium | reverse complement strand
CCAGGGCGAGAGACAATTGCTGGCCATTGCACGCGCTGCCGTGGCCGACCCGGCCGTGCTCATTCTGGACGAGGCCACTTCAAGTATCGACACGCGCACCGAAACTCTCGTGCAGCGGGGCATGGACTCGCGCATGAAAGGGCGCACCACGTTTGTCATCGCGCACCGACTCTCCACAGTGCGCAATGCCGACTGCATCATTGTGCTTGAGCACGGACACATCATTGAGCATGGAACCCACGACGAACTGTTGTCACTTCGTGGCAAATATTACCAACTTTACACAGGTCACGACATCTGAAACGTGTGTGACACCAAACGCCACAAAAACAGCACTGGCACCACCCTTTTTTGGATAGTGCCAGTGCTTTTTCTTATCGGAAGCGAACAGTGACCTATTGTTCCTTGGCCAACTGCTGGTCCATAGCCTGGGCGGCCCGACGGCCATCTCCCATGGCAAGGATAACAGTGGCTCCACCACGCACGATGTCACCGCCGGCATAGAGGAACGGCACGTTGCTCTGCATGGTCTCATCATTGACCACAATGGTGTTGCGGCGACTGATTTCCAAACCATTCACCGAACGTGGCACCAATTGGTTGGGCGATACTCCCACGGCCACAATCACCAGGTCAACCGGGATTTCCTCCACAGCGCCTTCCACGGGAACAGGACTGCGGCGGCCCGAGGCATCGGGTTCGCCCAACTCCATGCGCTGGATACGCATTGCGCGCACTCGGCCACGCTCGTCGCCCAAATATTCGATCGGGTTGTGCAATGTCATGAACTCCACCCCTTCTTCCTTGGCATGACCCACCTCTTCAAGACGGGCTGGCATCTCGGCCTCACTGCGCCTATACACCAGAATCACTCGCTCGGCCCCCATGCGTCGTGCGGTGCGACTGGAATCCATTGCGGTGTTTCCGCCACCAATCACGGCTATGGTTTTGCCACGCAACACCGGGGTGTCGCCACCGCGGCCAGCCTCCATGAGGTTGATGCGGGTCAAATACTCGTTGCTCGACATCACGCCGTTGAGGTTCTCGCCTGGAATATCCATGAAACGCGGGAAGCCGGCACCCGAGCCCACAAACACACCCTTGAATCCTTGTTCACGCAGGTTGTCGATGGTGAGTGTGCGGCCAATGAGACAGTTCTTGACAAAGGTCACCCCCAATTGTCGCAATCCGTCAATTTCGTGGTCTACTATTGCGTTGGGAAGGCGGAACTCAGGGATTCCGTACTTGAGCACTCCCCCAATTTCGTGCAATGCCTCAAAGACGGTCACTTCATAGCCCTTCTTGGCCATGTCGCCGGCAAAGGACAATCCCGAGGGGCCACTGCCCACTACCGCCACCTTGATGCCATTGCTTGCCGGACGCTCCACTTGCTGCTGGCCGTGTTCGCGCTGCCAGTCGGCGGCAAACCGTTCCAGATAGCCAATGGCCACAGCCGGATGTTTCATCTTCAAGTGGATGCAATGGCTCTCGCATTGCTTCTCCTGTGGGCACACACGGCCACACACTGCGGGCAACGAACTGGTTTCCTTCAGGGTCTCGGCGGCAAGGTCAAACCGTTTACGCTCAATGTTTTTGATGAATTTGGGTATATTGATGCCCACGGGGCAACCTGTGACACACTGCGGATTGTTACAGTCGAGACAACGAGTGGCTTCGACCACTGCCTGCTCGGCGGTGATGCCCTGGTTCACCTCTTCGTTGCATGTGATGCGATAGGCCGCATCGAGTTGGGGCATTTGCACACGCTCAATGGCGGTGCGCTCTTTGGGCGAGCGGGTCGCCCGCAACTCCACGCGCCACTGTTCGTTGCGCGAGTCGATGATATTTTGGTTTTCCATTTTTGGCAAATATTTGGTTTTCACAAATGGGTTGATTATCCCTTGAGCCGCATGAGCAGTTCGTCGAAGTCAATCTGATGGGCATCAAACTCGGGGCCTTCAACACACACAAAGCGTGTCTTTCCACCCACAGTCACACGGCATGCTCCACACATGCCCGTGCCATCGACCATGATAGCGTTGAGCGATGCATCGGTGCGCACGTCATATTTCTTGGTGAGCAACGACACAAACTTCATCATGATGGCAGGACCGATGGTCACGCAGTAGTCCACTTTTTCGCGTTGCAACACCTGTTCCACGCCCACTGTGACAAGACCTTGCTGACCATAACTGCCATCGTCGGTCATGATGATCACATCGTCGCTGCTCTGACGCACTTCGTCCTCAAGGATAATCAAGTCCTTGCTACGGCCTGCCAACACACTCACCACACGGTTTCCCGCGGCTTTCATGGCACGGATGATGGGAAGCAGCGGAGCCACTCCCACTCCACCACCACAGCACAACACGGTGCCATAGTTCTCAATGTGGGTGGCTTGTCCCAGGGGGCCCACAACATCGGTCAGCGCATCGCCAGGATTGAGCGCACAAATTTTGCGGGTGCTATCGCCCACGGCCTGTACAACCAGGGTGATTGTGCCAGCAACAGGATCGGCATCGGAAATGGTGAGCGGGATTCGCTCGCCATGCTCACCACAACGCACAATGACAAAGTGACCCGCCCGGCGCGAGCGCGCAATGAGCGGTGCTTCGACCACCAGTTGGGTGACTGCGGCCGAAAATTGTTTCTTGCTAATGATTCTATTCATTGTCGGTTTTTGTGAATGGTTTAGTTTCGCGCCACAAAAATACATAAAAAAGTGTAATTTGGCATAATATGGTGGGCCTAATTTCTTAATAAAATCATTGTTCCATTGCGAACTCACCGACGCCACTGGCAAAACTTCGGGTAAGCGAGTACATAAATTAATGAATTATTTGTACATTTGCACATTAAAACCTTAGACAATGATGACTCCTGAAACCAAACAAGCCATTATCGACCTCATCAAGGAACAAGTGGTTCCCGCCATTGGCTGTACGGAACCTGCCGCTGTAGCGTTGTGCGTGGCACATGCCACACAATTGCTGGGTACCAGACCCGAGCACATCGAGGCCCGTCTGAGCGCGAATGTGCTCAAAAATGCCATGGGTGTGGGTATACCTGGCACGGGTATGGTGGGACTGCCCATCGCCATCGCGCTGGGAGCGCTCATCGGCAAACCCGAATACGGGCTGGAGGTGCTACGCGACTGCAACCGTGATGCCGTGAAAGACGCCAAGGCTTTTGTGGACGAGAACCGCATCCACATCGGACTGGAAGAGGATGACCCCGACAAACTCTTTATCGACGTGGTTGTCAACGGGGGTGGCCACACGGCACAGGCACGCATCAAGACCCATCACACGCATTTGGTGCTGCGGAGCCGCGACGGGCAACCTGTAGAATCCAGTGATGCACACGTTTGTCCCGACAGCACTGTCCACAAATCACAAGAAGAAAACCAGTTACCGCTAACCCTGCGCATGGTGTACGACTTCGCCACACAAACCGACGAGGAAGACCTGCGTTTCATTCTGGAAGCCAAGCGGCTGAACGAAGGGGCGGCCCAGGCGGGCCTGACCGAGAATTACGGCCACCAATTGGGAAAGACCATGTGTTCACCACTGGGACGGGGAATTATGGGTGACAGCATTTTTGCAAAAGTGCTGAGTGTCACCAGTTGTGCTTGCGACGCACGCATGGCTGGGGCCATGGTGCCCGTGATGAGCAACTCAGGCAGCGGCAACCAAGGCATCTGCGCCACGCTGCCTGTGGTGGTGTTTGCGCAAGAAAACCACAACACCGAGGAAGAATTGATCAGGGCGCTGATCATCAGCAACCTGACAGCCATCTACATCAAGCAGAGTCTGGGCGCTCTGTCGGCATTGTGCGGTTGTGTGGTCGCCAGCACAGGGTCTTCATGCGGCATTACGTACCTCATGGGTGGCACTTATGAGCAAATGTGCTACTCGGTCAAGAACATGGTGGCCAACCTCACCGGAATGATTTGCGACGGAGCCAAGCCATCGTGCGCATTGAAACTCACAAGCGGGGTGAGCACAGCGGTGCTGAGCGCCATGCTGGCCATGCAGCACAAGTATGTGACATCGGTCGAAGGTATCATCGACGACGACGTGGACAAGTGCATACACAACCTCACGGCCATCGGGTCGAAAGGCATGGACGAGACCGACCGTTTTGTCCTCGACATCATGACTCACAAATAAATACCTCCGACAAGCGACAACACCCGTCAACCCATTGAACCGAACACGGGCCAGATGGAGCAAACTGCACTGTCTGGCCTTTACCGTTGTCTTATAGTAACAAAAAGAGCCGCGTTTCACAACGCAGCCCCTTAGGAAAAATAGTATGAATAAAAATGTGGTATTAGGGTTAACCTTTTTATGTTTTTTAATACATAAAACTTCTTTTTAAATTTCCGCACACTCGGTTGAGCATCCGGAGAATCAATGAGTGAGACATCGCTGCCTTCAGGCATTGGTCTCTGGTTCGTGCTTGGCGGGCCATGCAACGTATCCCTTTCTCTTCTCATTCCTGAGCGATGCGTTGGGATGGTAGGCATGCGATGGAAGGTCCATCGTCCGCTTTGCGTACTCATTCAGTTCTAAATTTACCATAATGTTGCATTTTAAGTTAATAATTCATTTCATCCCGGTGGATGAACTTTCATTACACCCTCAAATTGCGTGCCAATCTCAAAATCTGCCACAATGACCGCTTTGTTGAAATCGGTTGTCCTCTGACGCGGCAAAATTACTCATAATTTTCAAAATAACAAATTTTTTGATTAATATTTTCCATGAAATGATTGTTTTTGTAACTTTGTACCATGCTATGTCTCCCTAAGCATATTATCACTCCTTTGGCTGGCGGCCTGATCGCCATGATGGCTCTACTTGGGGCATGCGACAAGCGTCCCGCACCCGGTCATGTGCTGGAAAAAAACGCCGAATTCACGGTATCGACCGACAGCGTCGTGCAAGGCGAGTGGCTGGCATGGGCTGGTGACGACGGGAAATGGCATTGCAATGTGACGGCCGCTTCGCTCGACTCGGTGCATGCCACAACCGACAGTATCCGTTTTACCCAAGGAACACGGTGGCAACCCACTGGCACACACGTTGCTTTTCCACGCTACGACTCTCCGCAACCGTTACTCAACGCTCTTTTTTTCATGAGCACAGATGCCGTTGCCGCGCATCATTCGGCAGCAGGAATCACTGTCACAACCGACACCATCGGCGCGCTACATGCAGTGGATTTGTCGTTGGCTTTGGTGGAACCGCATCGGTGTATGGATTTGTTGCGGGCCTGTGTGGACAGCGAGGGCACGGTGCGCTCCACTTCGGGCCATTGGCCAATATTCACACACCGCTCGCTATGGGTGCAAGCCGCCTGGGAAGTGTATTTGTCGACCGGCGACAAAAATTGGCTCAAATGGGCTCACGGAGTGGCCACAAAAACCCTGTTGCAGGATCAGGAACTCATCCATCAGTCCACCGGATTGCTGCAGGGTGCCAATGCCTCATCACACGGCCATTGGCTCTATCCGGCTTGGATGCTACCGATTGATCAGTATGCCACCATGTCGCTGGCAAACAATATTTATTTTGCACGTGCCATGGACATTGTCAATGAGATGGGCAACGAATTGGGCTTGACCCGGGATGATGTGCCTGGCTCCGCAGTCAACCGTCATGTGGATGCCATCAACCAACTGCTGTGGGACGAGAACCGAGGATACTACTCGGCAATGCTCTACGGAACTGTTTACAAGGTTCAAGCCCCAGTGGCCGACAACCTGGCGCAAGCCCTTGCTGTGATGTGGAACATTGCCAGCGATGACCGGGCTGCCACTCTGATTGAGAAAACACCCATCGTGCACCAGGGAGTTGGTGACTACTACCCCACTCCAAAAAACCAAGAGCCATGCTTCATGACAACACATTGGCCCATTACACAAGCCTACTGGAACCTGGCGAGCGCAGCGGTAAGCAACGAGTTTGCCCTGCGTAGCGGCTGGGCTGCATTGATTCGGGCACAGGCTTTCTTCGCATCCAGCCACATACGCCCCATGTCTGCACCCGACAATGACCTGGAAATGGGCGCCGCCAGCCTGGCCATGACACTGCGCGCTATGGCAGGCATCAGGCTCACCACCGACGGCATCGAATTTGCGCCATCGGTGCCATCTTGCTTCGGTGGACGCAAAACCCTTTCCGGGTTGCCTTATCGTGACGCTGTTCTCAACATCAGCATTGATGGAACGGGCAACGAAGTGGCTTCGATGACTGTCGACGGAAAAGCCGTGGAAGGAAGTTTCCTGCCCGCCACAATAACAGGAGAGCATGAGGTGGTCATCACGCTGACACAAGGACACACTGCCACAAACCACATCACATTGGCCCGAGCCAACACATGCCTGCCCACCATTCCCCAAGCCGTTTGGACTCCCGACAGCGGTTTCATCGAAAATTTCGATGCAGCAAAAGCCTACAAGATGCTCATCAATGGTGTGAAGTCCTACAGTGTGAGCGACTCAGCGTTCAGGCTGCCCCCAACAGGGGACTTTGCTGAGATTTCCTTGATTTCGGCCAACAAATTCGGTTACAGTCATTGCACGCCGCCACGACTACTCATTAAGGGTGAGCGGCACACGGTAGACGTGAACGACCCCCAAGTGTGCACCATCGACTCGATGAACAGGGTCTTGCACTTGCGGGTGAATGTGAAACGGGGAGGTGCCTATTTGCTCGACGTCACCTATAAAACCACGGGCTTGTGTGACCTGCGCGGGGTGATGGTCAACTCTCATCCTGTGGGATGGCTCGTGTTGCCGGCCATGCACATGCCTTCGGCATTCCAGACCAGCAACGTCATTGAAGTGGAATTGCTGCGCGGCGACAATTCCATCGACATCACAGCGGCCCGCGAACTCCCAGCAAGCGGAGAAAGCCGGCTTGGCATCGTGAGAATTTACAAGAATAACCAAAAATACAGACTATGAACAGATTTTTCATTTGGGCGGCCGTTGCGACCTTGGCCATGAGCACGGCCCAAGCCGATGAAGCACGCCTGCTTCGTTTCCCGTCCACAAATGGGCGCACTCTGGCATTCTCCTATGCCGGCGACATCTACACCGCACCTTTGACCGGCGGCATGGCCACAAGGCTCACCTCCGACAAGGGTTATGAGGCTTTCTCGCGTTTCTCTCCCGATGGACGCACCATTGCCTTCACTGGCCAATACGATGGCAACACTGAGGTCTATGTCATGCCCGAGAACGGAGGTGAACCCCGCCGCATCTCTTTCACCGCCAACAACCCACGAGATGACTGGGGCGACCGCATGGGACCCAACAACATTGTGATGACTTGGACTCCCGACGGCAAGAACGTGGTGTTTCGCAACCGCATCAGCGACAGTTTTGACGGCCAGTTGTGGATGGCACCAGCCGACGGTGGCATGGCCACCCGCCTGCCATTGCCCGAGGGTGGATTCTGCAGTTACTCGCCCGACGGCTCCCGCTTGGCCTACAATCGGGTGTTCCGAGAGTTCCGCACCTGGAAGTACTATAAGGGGGGCATGGCCGACGACATTTGGATTTATGACACTCAGGCCAAGACAGTGACTAACATTACCAACAACATTGCGCAAGACATCTCGCCCATGTGGATCGGAAATGAGATTTATTTCATGAGCGACCGCGACAAAACAATGAACATTTTTGTCTATAATACGGCTACGGGAACAACCAGCAAGGTGACCCATTTCACCGACTACGACGTGAAGTTTGCATCATGTGGCGGCGGGGTCATCGTGTTTGAGAACGGTGGATACATCTACCGCCTTGACCCAGCCACGAAGCAGGCACAAAAGGTTACCGTCTACCTCAACAGTGAGAACAATTTTGCCCGTTCCACATTGCGCAAAGTCAAGGATTTTGTCACCAGCGGATCATTGTCACCCGATGGCAATCGCCTCGTCATTTCAGCACGTGGGGAGGTTTTCGACGTGCCGGCCAAGAAAGGTGTCACACGCAATATCACCCACACTCCCGGAGTGCATGAGCGCAATGCGCAATGGAGTCCCGACGGTGCCAATATCGCTTACATCAGCGACGTGACCGGCGAAACCGAACTATGGATGCGACCTGCCTCTGGGGGCGACGCCGTGCAACTGACACGCGACAACGACACCTATATTCGCGATTTCACTTGGAGCCCCACGGGCGACCGCATCGTCTTTACCGACCGCGAAAACCGTGTTGTCATGGTGAATGTGGCCGCAAAATCCAAGGTCACACTTTTGCAAGACTCACTCTGGGAAGTACCCACACCGCATTTCTCGCCCGACGGACGCTGGCTCACCTACAGCCGAATGCAACCAAACAGTTGCAGTGTGGTTTACATCTACAATATCGACAAGCGCAAAGAATACGCTGTGACCGAGCAATGGTACGACTCCAACTCTCCACGCTTCAGCAGCGATGGACGTTATCTGATTTTTGCTTCGGGACGAGATCTGAACCCCATCTACAGCAGCATCGAGTGGAACTTTGCTTTCCGCAATACCGAAGGGGTCTATCTGGCTCTGCTTGGTAAAGACGTGCCCTCGCCTTTCTTGCCAACCGACGACAAAGTGGGCGACAGCAAGAAGGAAGAAAACGACAAACAGGACAGCAAAGGCAATAAACAACAGGCCAAAACCAAAAAGCAAGAAACAACTGTCGACGGCATCGATGTCGAAGGATTGAAGGAGCGCATCATCAAACTGCCTATCGGTGCAGGAAACTACGGCAACTTTGTGAGCGACGGAAACAACGTGTGGTATTATGCCAGCGACGGCACACACATGTACAACCTTCAGGAGCAGAAGGACGAACTCATTGCTCCGGGGGCCTCCATGGAACCCTCGGCCGACATGCGCCGAGCGCTTTTCGTCAAAGGCGAAGACATTTTCATCACGGCTTTGCCCGAAAACAAGATAGAATTGTCAGAGGCTGTCAAACTTGATGATATGGTGGCCGATGTGAATTATGAACAGGAATGGAAACAAATTTTCGACGAGGCTTGGAGGGCCTACCGTGACGGCTTCTACCTCAAGAACATGCACGGTGTGGACTGGAAAGCCATCCACGACAAGTATGCCGTATTGCTGCCCTATGTGAAGAATAGGCTCGACTTGACCTATGTCATCGGCGGCATGATCAGCGAACTCGCTGTCGGACACGCCTACGTCAATGGCGGAGACCACATCACCATTGACAAGCAACTCACTGGCATGCTCGGGGCCGAACTTGTACGCGATGGCAAAGCATTCCGCATCGCCAAGATATTGGCCGGCGCTCCCGACCGCGACGAACTGCGCTCACCACTGGCCGTGCCGGGGATGGACATCCACGTTGGTGATTTCATCACCGCTGTCGATGGAGTACCCACCGACAACGTGTCCAACATCTACACCCTGCTGCAAGGCAAGGCCGGTGTAATGACCGAACTCACCATTGCCTCGAGTGCGACAGGCGCAGGGGCGCGCAAGGTCGTGGTCAAGCCCATCCGCGATGAGTATCCGCTTTATCACTACGAATGGGTGCAACACAACATCAACTACGTGAATGAGCAAACAGGCGGGCGTGTGGGTTACATCTATATCCCCGACATGGGACCTGAAGGATTAAAGGAGTTTGCCCGCTACTTCTTCCCCCAACTCGACAAAGAGGCTCTTATCGTCGATGATCGAGGTAATGGTGGAGGAAACATTTCACCCATGATTATCGAGCGTCTGTTGCGTCAGCCTTACCGCATGACCATGTTCCGGGGAAGCACACTCAACCAACCTATCCCGGAACAAACGCTCTATGGGCCCAAAGTGTTGCTGGTAAACAAATATTCGGCCAGCGACGGAGACCTCTTCCCCTGGAGTTTCAAGGAAAACAAAATTGGCACCGTCATTGGTACTCGTTCGTGGGGAGGCATTGTCGGAATCAGTGGATCGCTGCCCTACATGGATGGCACCGACATCCGTGTGCCGTTCTTCACCAACTACGACACCCGGGGCAACTGGATTGTGGAGAACCATGGCGTGGATCCTGACATCGTCATCGACAACGACCCTGTTTTGGAGTTCAACGGCACCGACCAGCAACTGGACAAGGCCATAGAAGTGATTCTGGAACAACTCAAAGACCGCAAGCCGCTGCCCACAACCCCTGCCCCTCGCACATTGCGCGACTTGGGTGTGGACCAGTGACCACTTAACCTACCGACACGCTGTCTGCCCATGACCCCATGTCACATGGATATGGATTGGGCGGTAAGTATAGAGTGAGGCGGATGCCAACTGATGGCATCCGCCTCACTCTATGATTTGGCAATCGTTATTTACCCCGAACCGGGTTTACATACTCAAAAGCACATTCACCAAGGCGGTGATATCGGCTATGCCCACCTCGCCGTCGCTGTTCACATCGCTGCGGTAAAGGTCATCTCCTTCGAGCACAACGCCCTCAAGGATGATGTTAACCAAAGCCGTGAGGTCGGCTATTCCTATCTCACCGTCGGCGTTCACATCGCCCTTGATGAGAGGCGTGGTGGCCTCACCGGGAAGGAGAATCACGCCATTGTCTTCCACTTCGTTCAACGCGCGGAAATAGGCCCTGAACGGTGCCACTTGCTGCAAGTCTTCTGAACACACATAACTGCCGCCTTGCTCATCAATCACATAAATACCTGGCGATGACAAAGGTACATAAGTGCCAGCCATCATGTAATTGGGACCGCTTGTGTAGGCAATGGGCTCGGGTTTGAACAGCACATCTTCGGCGCTCCACGTGATGGGCTCGCCGGTCAATTGTGAGGATGTGGCCAATGCAATGATGTAGGGAACATTGGCCTTCATAGTCTCGGCGGGAGCAAAGGCCGCCTGACCATCTTCTTCGCTTGCAAAGTTATACAGGTATAAGTCTGTACCAATGGCCAAGGGGCGCTCATCGGCCGACACCTCTTGCGGGGCAAACGGCAATACGATGCTGCTCCATGCCTTGCGCTCGTTCCCGTCGCGGGACTCTTCGAACCGACGGGTATAGTTCACGCGCTGGGCATTGAAACTCTGAGGAATGAAGTAACCGTAGCCGTCGGTCAGCGACAAGGCATCGGTGCGCATGCCTTGAACCACATTGCACGCCTCCAGTCCGGCAGGAACTGCCTCGCCATCTCCCACAAAGTAAATGGTGTTGGGATTGGTGTTGGGGGTCACACTATTGATTTCAAGTCCTTCGAGCCGCACGGCAAGGGCGTTTTCGGGAATCACAATGTCGGTGCCCACGGCAAAGCCCTGACGACCGTTCTCCTCTCCGGTCCACACCACCATACCGCGGCGGATGGTATAGAACACCGAGCCACCGGGAGTGACTATGTTTTTGAGTGTTTCGTTTTCGTCACGGGCATAGATGTTGAGTGAATAAACCTGGCCATATCCCAAGTTGTCGAAGTCAAAGTACAGTGTCTTGGTCTCACCGGGAGCCAAACTCAGCGAACTTTGTTGGTAGGTGACCATCTCACCGCTGTAACTCTCGGGGTCAACAATGAACAGAGGTGCAAGCACATACTTGTTGTACTCGCTCTCGCCGTTATTGGTGATATTCACTTTAAAGTGGGCAAAACTGTCATAGATTTCGTTTTCCACAGCATTCTCGGCGCTGATATCCACTGTGAGATTCATCGTCGACACCACTGCCGACGCAATGGTTACGCTGCCTGTTCCTGTGAGCATCTTACTACCGGAGTAATCAGTACTCACACGCAACGACTGGGTGCCGGCACTCTCGGGAGTCACATTGAAGGTCACTGTGGTCGTCTTGCCAGCAGGTACTTCGGCTTGTATGCTGGTGGTGTATTCCGTCATATCGTTGAGGTGCTGATTTCCGAACCACAGATACAGATCGCCGAAGTAACGGTCGGCGCTATTGTTGGCGATGGTGACATGAATCTGCTCAGGGACACCCACTTTCTCACCACCCTCACACTCAAAGGCCGTGGCGGCGAGGTCCACTATGGGATGCGCGGTAAAGGTGGCTTGGTAGGTATCAATGTCCACCTCAAAGTAGAAACGGTCGGTCTCGAGCATGGGTTTCCATTCGCTGGTACCCTGAAGTTGGCAAACGGGCAACATGATGTATTTGCCGGTCAGGCCTGCACCGAACTTCACCGGATAGCGGGCCTCAATGTTTGCCCCGAATTCCTCAAAGGAGCCCAATGCCGACGTGAGCGCAACGGCATAGTTTCCACGGTTAATGACCATCTGCACAAAGTTCATCTGCTCATCGTAGAGCGCCAAGCCAATATCATACTTCTTCTGGGTGCCCACATGATCGGCGTAGTTGAGTTTGAAGGTCTTGCGCTTATAGATGGAGAACCCATCAGATTTTTTGTCGCGTTCCAGATAGTTGGAACTCCAACCCAGCGACAAACCCGTGGCGGTGAGCAGATTCTCCAATTCGGGTTCTTCACTGCCCGATTCGTCGGGCCGGATACCGAGAATCACATTCTGCTTCATGTTGTAGCCCTCGGCGCTCGACGAGCCACCGATTCCGCTTTCACGCGGATTAAGTACGGCCAGGCGGAAGAATCCATTGCCCATGCCACCCCAACCCCAGTTGATGTGGAAATAATCGCCATATTCATAGCCGTCGCACACAAACGAATGACCGCCACCACTGCCTGCGGTGCCGTTGTAGATCATGGGACGACCCGATGCCAGTTCTTGATACACCAACTCATTCCATGCTTCCTGGGTGAAATCGGTGCGGAACTTGATTTGGATGGTACTCTTGTCGTAGGCAAAGTATTCTGTGAATCCCTTGGGGATGTCGTCGGTGTAGGCGCCTGTCGACGACACACCGTATTGCGATTTCACTGCATGACCGACATACACCATCAAATGGGCCACAGCGGTTTTCGACACCTCATCCTCACTGCCGGTGTAACTGTCACGCATGTGTTCCCAATCAAAGGTGGTGACTGGCAGCAAATCGGTGGGTTGGGTGGCATAACTGTAGTTGTCTCCGGGAATTACCAGGTCATAAGAAGGGATGTCCTTGGTGGTCTTGGGGGGCCAGTTGTAGAATTTCATGATTTGCGACATGGATGTGGCCACACAACCGGTAAATGCCAGATCGCCCACGGTGTCGCCTGCCTCGGTGATGCTCATGAACTCAGGACACTCATTCCAATAGGGCGATGCTTGGTCCCATCGGGTGGTGATGAGCGGAGCAATGCTGTTGCGCGTCGGAACCGACACGGCGCTGCGTGGGGCGACAAGCGATTTCCTGGCCTGGTCATCGGTCATCTCATCCAATATCCTCATCTGTTCGGCATAGCCCTCGAGCCATGACCGCATGTTAACGGGCAAGCGCGACGAATCGAAACGGCCTTGGTCGGAGTATCCCAAAATGGGTGCGGTGCGGTCATCACCCGACACGATGACGAATCCTTGGTCAACACCAATATTAAACACATAGTAATAGCCCATTTGGGCTTCCGATTTCAATCTCTGGGCGTGCGATGCCATCTTCAACGGACGACCTGCGCCTTGTTTTTGTGCCACAAATGCCGCTGCTTCGTTCAACGCCTGCTCTGGCGATACGGGAGCAGCCCACAGCAACAGCGAAGCCAGGAGCACGCTGGTCAATAACAGGATTCTTTTTACCATTAATTATAGGTTTATTTAGAGTTAATAGTTAAGCGTTTTTGTTTTTGAATGGCCAAAAATAGCAACAATCTTATTTTTATGCAATGTTTTTATGCACATTTAACTATTGGAAATAGTCGTTTGTGGCCGCCCCTCTCTGTTCATGGGTGCAAAATTCAGGCATTTCGGCTACGTTGTTTACAGAAGTTTTGCTATTTTTGCGCAATTAACGATCAATGTGCAACCATGGTAAAAAAAATCTATTTTGCGGGGTCTATACGCGGGGGAAGGATTGATGCCGACCTCTACAGGCGCATCATCGAACACTTGCAGCGTGGTGCCACAGTGCTCACCGAGCATGTGGGCAGGAGCAATCTCAACCTTATGGAGCAAGGACGGCAACGCGATGCGGCCATCTTCGAACAGGATACGGCTTGGCTCAGACAATGCCACCTGCTGGTGGCCGAATGCACTTGTCCTTCGCTGGGTGTGGGATATGAACTTGCGCTGGCGGAGCAACTGGGCAAGCCATGCCACATTTTTTACGACAAACGACGCACGCAACTCTCGGCCATGCTCACCGGAAACCCATACTATCATATCCATCCTTATGAATCCGAGGACGAACTGTTTTCGCTACTTGACCAGGCTGTGAATGCCGATAGCGTCCTTCATGATGTGCGCATCACAGCGGTGCGGCAAGTCACCCACAACGACCTCATGGAGCGCTACGAGAATCCCATTGAGCACACCTGTGATGTGAAAGTGGGCACGCAATGGACGTCGGTGGGTGCGCAACGGCCCCACGGACTATGTCAAGAGGCCTGGAAATCGATGAAACCCTTTGTCGAAAGCCTGGCCCGCGGCGAGGGAAACTTCTACGACGGTTGGATGAAGAATCCCATGAGTGCCATGATCAGTTGCAACGACGGCTTCCGTCCCATGTCGTTTCTGCTCGAAGTCGACGACACACAACACTAAAGACCTAACAAAAACCACGGGGGCGATGACCATTCATTGTTGGTCATCGCCCCCGGTATGTGACAAGTGACAATGGCGTCACTGGATAATGGAGCGCTTGGTGGGGGCGTTCTTGTAGGTGTTGAGTGTGAACGAGCAAAGTGTGTACAACTGTTTGCCGTTGGAAAAACCTATCGAGAAGTCGGCATGGCCGTTTTT
>CACZNP010000285.1 GCA_902782545.1 uncultured Bacteroidales bacterium | reverse complement strand
TGGTCAGCGACAAGCCATTCGATGGCGTCAACCTTGTCGTGATCAAGTACAACAACGGCAAGACAAAGACCGTGAAAGTGGTGAAGTAAACCACGTTACCCGTTTTGATAAAAGAGGCGAGAAAATCTCGCCTCTTTTTTGTTTTATAAACTTTTTTTTATAATTTAGTAGCCAGAAAAACCAACCAAAGTGTGATTAACTTTATTGTTTAACCTAAACCTTTAAAACTCATGAGAAAAGTACTGATGGCATTTGCTTTAGGCATTTCGACATGTGGGTTTGCCCAAGTGTTTACGGTACAGTCGGTTGAAAAACTCGACTTACCGCAGAACACCGAGGCGCGGGTGGTGGCTATCAGTCCACAGGGCGACTACGTCCTTCTGTCGGACTATTCCAACACCGGGCTCACTAAGTTTGACCTTGCCTCAAAGAGTACACAGACACTGACCGACGCCAAAGGCGCTGGTTACAAAGTGCTGATCTCGGAAGATGGGCAAAACATCATCTTCCGCGAGACTTCGTTCAACAAAAAACATTTGCGCCACAATTCATTGGAAGGAATGAATTTGGTCTCGGGTGAGAAAAAAGAGTTGGTCAAAGCATCCCGTGACCTTCAAGGCTATGCCATTGAAGGCATGACAGCAGTTGCTATTGATCATGGCAAGATGCAAAAGAAGGCCATGACCGGCAAAGCGCAGGTCACGCGCCCAGTATTGAGCATCAATAACCGCCAACTCATGATCACTGAGAACGGAAAAACCCGCGTGCTCTCGCCCAACGGACAGGAGTACAGTTACATTTGGGAAAGCCTATCGCCTAACGGGCAGAAAGTGCTCTACTATGTGGGCGGTAGAGGTGCATTTGTATGCGACCTCGATGGGTCGAACATCCAGTCGCTGGGCGTGATTCGCGCTCCACAATGGTACGACGACAATACCGTAGTAGGCATGTTTGACCAGGACAATGGCGTGTACACCACTTCGTCGGTAATCAAAGTGGCCACACTCGATGGCCGCAGCCAGACGCTGACCGATGACAGCCAGATTGCTATGTATCCCGTGGCCGCTAATGGCAAAATCGTGTTCTCGACCCCCTATGGTGAGAGTTATTTAATTAACGTTGTCAAATGATTACGGCTATGAAAAAGTTATTATTACTCACAGTGGCTGCAATCATGGCAGCAGGCACGCTTTATGCCGAGAACAAACCGGCCGACGAGGTGCGCATTTACATCAATCCTGGACACGGCAGTTGGGGACCCAATGACCGCCCGATGGCCACTATCCCCTATCCCAACCTGCCATCGACTGGCATGCCCGACACTTGCGGATTCTATGAGAGCAACACCAACCTGTGGAAGTGCCTCAAACTCTACGATGTGCTTCAAAACATGGGTGTGAAGAAAGAGAATCTGATGATGTCACGTGTCAAGAATGGCCCGTATCCTTACACCACCAGCAATTACGATCCCGAAGAGGAATTCAATCGCCCGTTGAGTGAGATCGCCTGTGAAGTTGATGCAAACAACATGGACATGTTCATATCCATCCACTCCAACGCACATGAAGATGGCTACACCACCAACTATCCGGCAATCTTCTACAGCGGATATGACCAGGGAAAGAGTGCTTCCGACTACGACTTCTTTAACAACAGTGTGGGTGAGTTGCCCGACTTCACAGGCCCTCGTCTGCCCGAGAGTTACGACATGGCTCAGGCCATGTGGGTACCGCACTACATGGACGAGATTGACCCCAACAGTTACTACAGTCGCACCAATCCCTGCATCCGCGGTGACATCAGTTTCTGGAGCGGTAAGTATTACAACACCGTCACCTCAAAAGGTAACAAAAACTATGGCTACTATGGCGTACTGCGCCAGAGCACCCCGGGTTTCTTGATTGAGGGCTATTTCCACACCTATCAGCCTGCCCGCCACCGTGCCCTGAATATGGACTACTGCCATCAGGAAGGTGTGCGCACCGCACGTGGCATCTGCAACTACTTCGGATTGAATCCTGAAAGAATTGGTTACATCATGGGCACAGTGAAAGATGTGCACGAAAAGATTGTAAACAATCTCTACAACTATTCACCAGGATCCATCGATCAGTGGATGCCATTGAACGGAGCACGAGTGGACTTGATCAAAGGCGAAGAAGTGGTTAAAACCTACCAAGTGGACCAAAACTACAACGGCGTGTTTGTCTTTGAGGACTTGGAACCCGGCAACTATAAGTTGCGTGCATCCTTGGATGGTTTCAAAGAGCAAGGAACCTTTACCGAAGGAACCATCACCAGTGATTGCTTGCAGGACATCGAGGCCAGTTTGGGCGAATTCGTGGTCAAAGCCAACGAAACGACCTATGCCCGCCTGTATCTGGAGGCCGAAGGCTATGAACCCCCCGAAGTGAACTATGAGAACTACCCCGATCCCGTACAGCCCGCCTACGTCACCTTGGCCGATGAGTATGTGTTTGAGAAGGAAAGCCAGGAATATCCCGTGGAGGGCGACATCCGCCGGGCCATCGTGCGCGGTGACTCCATTGTGGTTCTCACCGAGAACAACGGAGACCCCGCCATTTACCTGATCAACGCCAAGACCAAGCAACTCATCAAGCAAATCAGCGTGAACGGCATCGCACCCAGCGAGCCCAACAACGTGGGATTCCGCCACCGACTGAGCGACATCGCTTTCACCGCCGACAACAAGTTGGTGGGTGTGAACAACACGTTATGCCAAATCAACGCCGATTACGTGTTCGATGGCGAGCAGCGAGGCACACTGCGCTTCTACAAGTGGGATGACCTGGACAGCGACCCCGTTGAATGGACAACCACCCAACTGTCGGCCAACTGGTACCGCGCCTATATGGGACGCACGCTGGCAGTGAGCGGACCGTCGACCGAGTGCACGCTGGTCACCACTGGCACCACCGCCTACACTTCGACCTGCACCCGACTGTTCCTCGTCTCAATGAGCAACGACCAACAGGTGGGAACGCTTTTCACCGAGTACAACCTGAACTCAGAGAAACAACTCTCGGAGAACAAGACCGGTGTCGACCAGCAACTGATGGTGTCTCCGTTGGGTGATGACCGCTGG
>CACZNP010000284.1 GCA_902782545.1 uncultured Bacteroidales bacterium | reverse complement strand
GTACCTCCGGGAATCGAACCAGGGACACGCGGATTTTCAGTCCACTGCTCTACCGCTGAGCTAAGGTACCATTTTTGCGAATTGCGACTGCAAAGTTATGTCAAATTTTTGAAACCCACAACTTTTTTCGACTTTTTTTGGTTTTTCTTTTCATTATGACGCTTTTTACGTACCTTAGCACTCAGATATGGAACGGTTGATGCAATACGTGTGGCAGCACCGATTGTGGCGCAGCGAGGACATGGTGACCAACGATGGCCGACCTGTGCGCGTGCTGGACCCTGGATTGCTGAACACCGACGCAGGACCCGATTTTTTCAATGCCAAGGTGGAAATCGACGGCCATGTGTGGGTAGGCAATGTGGAGATGCATGTGCGGGCCAGCGACTGGCACCGGCATGGACATGACACCGATCGGGCCTATGACAATGTGATCCTCCACGTGGTAGACAAGGACGACGCACCTGTCACGCGCAGCAACGGTGAGCGAATCGCCCAACTGGTGCTGCAGGTGTCGCCACGGTTCAACGAGTGTTACGAACGGCTCGTGAACGCACGCACGGAGATTCCCTGCGCGGCGCGTGTGGGCGAGGTGCCTCATCTGGTCATCACCGAGTGGATGGAGGCGCTGGCCTTTGAGCGGCTGCACGGAAAAATCGACAGGGTACGGCAATTGCTCGACTTGTACAGCGGCAGTTGGGAGGACGTGTGCTATGTGACCCTGGCACGAAACCTGGGTTTCGGAATCAACAACGAGGCATTTGAGCGGTTGGCACGACGAACCCCATTGCGGCTGCTGCACAAGCATAGCGATTCGCTGCTGCAACTGGAGGCGTTGTTGCTTGGACAGGCAGGTTTTTTGGGATCGGCGCGTGTGGGCAGCGATGCCTATGTGGAACAACTGCGGCGCGAATATGCCTTCCTGGCCAACAAGTTCTCACTGCAACCCATGGAGAGCGAGGTGTGGAAAACCTTCAGAATGCGCCCGCAAAACTTCCCGTTCCGCCGCGTGGCGCTGCTGGCACAATTTGTGCTGGGTGGCTTCAACTTGATGAATGCCATTATTGAGGCGGCCGACGACGAGAAAGCGCTGCGCAACCTGTTTGCGGTGGAACTCACCGGCTACTGGGCCTCGCGTTACACTTTTGGCCCCGAAGCCGCCACGTCGGCACGCGCCTTGGGCAACCGCTCTATCGATGTGATTCTCATCAACACGGTGGCCCCGTTGCTTTACTGCCGCGGCGAACTCACCGGCGATTATCCCATGACCGAACGGGCCATCGCACTCCTCGAGCAACTGCGGCCCGAAGAGAACTCGGTCGTGGCACAGTTTGCAGCCGCAGGCATCAAGAGCGACGACGCACTCACCACGCAAGCCCTTATCCAACTCAAGCGCAACTATTGCGACACACGCAAGTGCATCTACTGCAAAATCGGGCATCGCCTGCTCAGCAGCGACGCACACCGCAACTGATTTCAATTATTGTTCCGTACGCTCCGCCGCGGTGAGGTCCTTGATGACCTCGCTGGCAAGCAACAGACCGGCTGCAGCAGGCACAAAGGCATTGCTGGCAGGGCATTTACGCCCGTCATCGGCCACCACTGGCTCGGCGGGGAACTGGGGCTTCTCGGTGCTGCACACACACTTGAAATGGAATGTGCCCTCTTTGTGCAGCCGCTTGCGCATCACCTTGGCCAACGGATCCATATTGGTCTTGGCAAAATCCATCACCCTGAAGGCCATCGGGTCCATCTTGTAGGCCGCCCCCATGCTGCTGATGAACGGCACTCCCAAGCCTGTGCACCGGCGCGCCAACTCCATCTTGGCGCTCACCGTGTCGATGCAATCCACCACGTAGTCATATACGCTCAAGTCCACCCCGTCGGCGTTCGCAGGCAGGTAGAACACATCATGGGCCGTCACCTGGCACTGCGGGTTGATGTCACGCACCCGTTCGGCTGCCACCTCCACCTTTTTCCGGCCCAGCGTGGAGTGCAGGGCAATGACCTGACGGTTCAGGTTGCTGATGCTCACCACGTCGGCGTCGAACACGTCGAGCGCGCCCACGCCCGAGCGCGCCAGCGCCTCCACCACGTAGCCGCCCACACCGCCCACGCCGAACACCGCTATCCGGCAGGCGGCAAGCCGCTGCATAGCAGCAGCGCCCAGCAACAATTCTGTGCGTGAAAACTCTTCTTGCATTCCACCTTGTCTTTTATGGCCACAAAAATAGTAAATTTAGCGCATGTGAGGTTAAAACAAACCCACGAGTATGACTTTTCGCACCTTTTTAACCCATAAATTTGCCCAAAAAACAAAAAAAATGCAACAAACCATTGCCAATTACCAACTATTCACTATCTTTGCACCGCTTTTCAGCCCAGATGGCGGAATCGGTAGACGCGCTGGTCTCAAACACCAGTGGGGTAAAACCCGTGCCGGTTCGACCCCGGCTCTGGGTACGAGTATAAGGCGCTGATAATCAATTGATTGCAGCGCCTTGTTTTT
>CACZNP010000283.1 GCA_902782545.1 uncultured Bacteroidales bacterium | reverse complement strand
TCACAGCCACACAAAAGGCGAAGAGGGTGTTTTTCTGCGCACGGGTCCACCGCCCCAACTCTGCCATCCGCTCACCGATAAACTGGTGAGCGCCCTTGATGTTCTTGATGTTGGCTGGAAACATGCGCCACAGCACCACATAGGTGATGGCGAAATAACACACCATCGCCACAAAGCCCCATATCATCCATTTGAAAAACGTCACACTGGGGGCCTGTGGAGCCAGCGAGTCGAGGAAGCCTATCATCATGATATTGGGAGGGGTACCTATCGGTGTCAACACACCGCCAATCGAGCACGCATAGGCGGTCATCAGCATCAGCGCGGTGGCATATTTGTACTTGGACATGTCGATGGGGTTCCCGTTGGCTGCCATCATCTCACGGATGGATTCCAGCAAGCCCAAGGCAATGGGAAACATCATCGCGGCAGTGGCCGTGTTGCTGATCCATCCCGAGCAGAGCATGCACGCCAAGCCCAGGGCCAGGAAAAGGCGGCGTGGCGAGTCGCCCACCCATTTCATCGACATGATGCCATAGGCAATTCGCTTGTCGAGGTTGTTCACCATCATCGCTTTGGCCAAAAGAAAGCCACCCAGAAACAAGAATATCATGGGGTTGGCAAAATTCTCAAACGCGTCTTTCATCGGCACGATGCCAAGCACCACGCACAAGGTGGGCCCTAACAGCGAGGTCACGGGAATGGGCACTGGCTCGGTAATCCACCAAATGGCAATCAGCGACATGACAGCCAGCAAATGGTGAGCCTGTTCCGACAGGCTTGTCATGGGCAGAACCCAGATCATGATTGCGCAAAGTGGTCCGGCGATGATGCCTACTGTCTTGCGGAGTTTGTCGAACCGACTTGTCCTGTTTGTTTGAATTGCTTCCATGTTATTCTCCTATGCTCGAAATTGTCATTAGAAAGGATTGGTGTCGAGGTCGCTGGCCTTGCCTTTGAAATTGGGGGCGCGCTTCTCAAGAAAAGCATTGATGCCCTCAATATAATCAGCGCCCTTGTACACGCGTGTGCGATAGGCGTTGATGCGCTCAAAGCCCTCACTGGGAATCACCGACGAGGCCTTGGAGAGGATGCGGAACTGACGCTTGATGGCACTCACCGACATCACCGAGTTGCGACGCAGCGGAGCAAGGAAATGCGACTCGAGTTCGCTCTCCAACTTATCGGCAGTGGTCACACGGTTGATCAAGCCCACGTTCAGCGCATCGCGAGCCTCGATGGGTGTGGCAAGGAAAAACATCTCGCGAGCCTTGTTCAGTCCCAACTGGTTCACAAAGTGCATGATGCCCGAAGCGTTGT
Source organism: uncultured Bacteroidales bacterium (assembly GCA_902782545.1). Lineage (GTDB taxonomy): Bacteria > Bacteroidota > Bacteroidia > Bacteroidales > Muribaculaceae > Sodaliphilus. Next base: position 5,393 of record CACZNP010000283.1, on the reverse strand, counting down.
ACGGGATACCGATTTTTGCCGGAGTGATGGCAAAAGTGGCGTTCTCCGAGGCCACAATCATGTCGCAACTCAAGCACAGGTCGCAAGCACCACCCCACACACTGCCATCCACACAGGCAATGACCGGGATTGCCACCTCCTGCACACGGTGCAGCATCCGCTCCATGGGCACATCGTAGGCCAATGGGTCGCTGCCGTCCTGGGGCAGTTCGTGGATGTCGTGGCCGGCACTCCACACGCCCTTGCGGCAGTTTGCCCTGATCACGATTGCCACACATTGTTCACTGTAGCCATAGTGCAACGCTTCCACCATGTCCCGGCACATCGCATCGCTCAGACAGTTGAGTTTTTCAGGATTGTTCATGGTGATGAAACAAATCCTGTCTTCAATTTTCACATCCACCAATTGGAATCGTTCGTTCGAAGTCATGTTTGTCAGATTTTTATAATGCCTTTCGTTTCACTTACAAAAATAATGGAATTTGCCGAAAAAACGAACCGTTTTCGACAGAAAAACACGAACACCACACAATTTGACAATTCCAACAGACAACAACTGTGATGACCACCCCCCGTTGAGGGCCAATTTTCGATGGGATTTTTTTTCAAAACCTCTCACAAAGACAGGTTGCCCCATGCAACGATGGCACAACTGCCTCCGGTCCAAATCTTGCCATCGGCCTGCAGTTCGGTTTCCACCACCGAGGGCCGTCCCATCGCCTCGCCCTGCAGGAAACGGCACATGGCAGGTGCATCGACGATGCCGTTACGGTGCAGATAGTGTGTGAGGGCGGCATTGGCAGTTCCGGTGGCGCTCTCCTCAGGGATGCCGTAGCGTGGGCCAAAGTTGCGCACGTGGGCCGTGAATCCGTCATCCTCAATGGCAAAGGCATGCACGCCTGTCACACCCATTTCCGTGCTCAGCAAGGCCAAACTGTCCATTGCAGGACGAAGTGCATGCAGGCTGTCAAGGTTTGGCACGGGCATCATGATGTCGGGGAGCCCTGCGCTCACCACCAGCACGGGAAGATGGGTCTCGCCGGCAACACCCATGATACGGTGCAACCGTTCCACCTCGACCGTTGCGGGCAACACTTGCGGGGCAGCCATCTCCATCATCACTTTGTGGGCAACTTTCACCTTCAGGTCGCCGGCGAGTGTGTGATTCAGGCACATTGTCCCTGCGGGGACAGCGCCCGTTTGCCCCAGCACACCGAATGTGGCCACTGTGGCATGACCGCACAGGTCCACCTCGCCGCACGGTGTGAAATAGCGCACCGTGAACTCGGCAGCACCGTGACGTTTCACAAACGCTGTCTCTGAATATCTGAACTCCGCAGCCACTTGCTGCATAATCTGGGCGGTGGGGAAATCGCAGCCGTCGTCAAGCAACACCACCCCTGCGGGATTTCCGCCGAAGGGTTTCTCGGTAAAGGCGTCAACTATAAAATATCTCATCATGATGATGGTGGGGGTTTATTGCCACAAAGGTAGGCATTTTCCGTTAATCATCAGCATTTGGGATGTGAAAAGGCAGGGTGTTTCTTGAATCGGTGGGGGATTAAAACCCTTCAGCCTCGAAATGGAGAAATTTATCGCTCCCGCAACACCTGTCAAAACCCCAAAAAATGGATGGGGCGATGAGACTGTCAGTGCGGGCGGGGCATTTTTTTCCTTGCGGGCGGGCAGTATGCATTTTTTTTACTAATTTTGCAGCCGAATTAAAAGAACTCAAAGGATTAGAAATGAAAATCATCAACAAGGTGGCCGAGTTGAAGGCCACTGTAGGCGAAGCCCGCAAGGCTGGACGCATTATTGGCTTGGTGCCCACCATGGGCGCCTTGCATGCCGGCCATCAGTCGCTGGTGGACCGTGCCCGCAAGGAATGTGATGTGGTGGTTGTGAGTGTGTTCCTGAACCCCACACAGTTCAACAACAAAGAGGACTTGCGCACCTATCCACGCACGGCCGAGGCCGATGCGGCCCTGCTCGAGTCGCGTGGCGTGGACATCGCTTTCATGCCCACAGTGGAGGAAATGTATCCCGAACCCGACACCCGTGTGTTTCATTTGGGCCCAGTGGCCGAAGTGATGGAAGGCGCTTACCGCCCTGGACACTTCAACGGTGTGTGCCAGGTGGTGAGCAAGTTGTTTGCCATGGTGGAACCCGACCGCGCTTACTTTGGCGAGAAGGATTTCCAGCAAATCGCTGTCATCCGGGCCATGGTCAAGCAACTGGGATTCAACCTGGAGATTGTTCCGTGCCCGTGCATCAGGGAAGACGACGGACTGGCCAAGAGCAGCCGCAACGTGCGCCTGACGCCCGTGGTGCGCAAGGTGGCGCCGGCCATCTACCGCACGCTCAAAGAAAGCCTGCGTTTTGCCGAGGACCACACGGTGCAACAAACGCACGACTGGGTGGTGACTACGCTCAACGCCTATCCTGAGATGGAAGTGGAGTATTTCTCGATTTGCCACGGCATCACGCTTCAGCCGGTGTCGGCATGGGACGAGAGCGACGACATTGTGGGATGCATCACAGTGTATTGCGGCGATGTGCGAGAAATTGACAATATTCGTTACAAGTGATTGTGATTAACAAGTAGTCAATCGTCAAATAATATCTGAGACATGTTGATACAAGTAATGAAATCGAAGATTCATCGTGTCACCGTCACGGAGGCCGATTTGAATTATGTGGGCAGCATCACCATCGACAGCGAGTTGATGCGTGCTGCTGGAATCGTCGAGGGCGAGCGAGTGTTTATCGTCGACATCAACAACGGCGAGCGATTCGACACCTACACCCTTGCCGGCGAAAGCGGCTCGGGAACCATTTGCCTCAACGGAGCGGCAGCCCGCAAGGTATTGCCAGGCGATGTGATCATCATCATGGCCTATGCGCTCATGACACCCGACGAGGCACGTGACTTCAAGCCCCAGGTTGTGTTCCCCGACACAAAAACCAACAAATTGATTGACAAGAAGTAAAAACGAGAGAAACAAGATATATGTTTGAGAATTTATCCGAGAAACTTGAACGGTCGTTCAAGGTCCTGAAAGGACAAGGTCAAATCACTGAAATCAACGTGGCGCAGACCCTGAAGGAAGTGCGCCGCGCCCTGGTCGAGGCCGATGTGGAATACAAGGTGGCCAAGCGATTCGTGGACAATGTGAAAGAGAAGGCCATGGGACAGAATGTGATCAACTCACTGCAACCCAGCCAACTCATGGTGAAAATCGTCCATGACGAGTTGACAGAACTGATGGGTGGCGAGCCCGCAAAATTCACCATCGAAGGCAACCCGGCCATCATCCTGATGTCGGGTCTGCAAGGCTCCGGAAAAACCACCTTCACCGGCAAATTGGCCAATCGCCTGAAACAACAGGGCAAGGCACCATTGCTGGTGGCATGCGACGTGTACCGTCCCGCGGCCATCGAGCAGTTGAAAGTGCTGGCCGACCAAATTCAGGTGCCCATGTACAGCGAGCCCGAGAGCAAAGACCCTGTCGCCATCGCACAACACGCCATTGAAGAGGCCAAGCGAACGGGCCGCAATCTGGTGATTGTGGACACCGCCGGACGTCTGGCTGTTGATGAGCAAATGATGACCGAAATCAAGGCCATCAAGGACGCCATCACCCCCACCGAGACGCTGTTTGTGGTCGACTCGATGACGGGCCAGGACGCTGTGAACACCGCCAAGGCGTTCAACGACCGGCTGGATTTCGACGGAGTGGTGCTGACCAAACTCGATGGCGATACCCGCGGTGGTGCCGCACTGAGCATCCGCACAGTGGTGAACAAGCCCATCAAGTTTGTGGGTACCGGAGAAAAGATGGAAGCCATCGACCCGTTCCGACCTGCCGGTATGGCCGACCGTATCCTGGGCATGGGCGACATCGTGTCGTTTGTCGACCGCATGCAACAGCAGTACGACGAGGAAGAAGCCCGAAAACTCGAGGAGAAACTGCGCAAGAACAAGTTCGACTTTGATGACTTCCTGGCACAAATCGCCCAAATCAAGAAAATGGGTAACCTCAAGGACTTGGCCTCGATGATTCCTGGCGTGGGCAAAGCCATCAAGGACATCGACATCGATGATGACGCCTTCAAGAGCGTGGAGGCCATCATCCGCTCCATGACTCCCGACGAACGGCACAACCCCAGCATCATCAATGGCAGCCGACGCAAGCGCATCGCTTTGGGCAGCGGCACCAAGGTGGAAGAAGTGAACCGCCTGCTCAAGCAGTTTGAACAAACCCGCAAGATGATGCACATGGCCACCAACATGAGTCCCATGAAGATGATGAAGGCAGCACGGGCCGCCAAGAAACGCCGTTGACGAACCATGACCCTGATTGACGGACGGGACATATCACAACAAATTTTCGCCGAGATAGCCACACAAGTCAAGGCGATGGCCCAGGCTGGCAAGACAACACCGCATTTGGTGGCTGTTCTTGTCGGACACGATGGGGCCAGTGAGACTTATGTGGCTGCAAAGATGCGCGCCTGTGAGCGGTGTGGAATCAGGGGAACCACCCTGCGATTTGAAGACAGCGTGACCGAAGACCAACTGGTCGGCGCCATCCAGTCGCTCAACAACGACCCCGATGTCGATGGGTTTATCGTCCAACTGCCGCTTCCCGCACACATCAATGAGCAACGCGTCATTCAAGCGATTGACTTTCGCAAGGATGTGGACGGATTCCACCCCATGAACGTGGGACGCATGGCCATCGGACTGCCGTGCTTTGTCACTGCCACACCGCAGGGAATCCTTACGCTTTTGGACCGATACAACATCGCCACCGACGGGCGCCATTGTGTCGTGGTGGGACGAAGCAACATTGTGGGCAAGCCCGTGGCGGCACTGCTCATGCAGAAATCCCAACCCGGCAACTGCACCGTCACAGTCTGCCATAGCGCCACGCCCGACCTGGGCCGATTCACCCGCACAGCCGACATCTTGATTACGGCAGTCGGGCAACCTAGGCTGATAACCGCCGACATGGTCAAGCCTGGCGCAGCCATCTTCGACGTGGGCATCACACGGCAACCCGACCCCACCAGCCCCGGTGGGTGGAAACTGTGCGGCGATGTTGACTTCGACAACGTGGCACCGCTCTGCTCGTTCATCACTCCCGTTCCTGGCGGCGTGGGACCCATGAGTGTTGCCTCGCTCATGCAAAACACCCTCAAAGCCCACAACAAGCAACTATAAAACCCTCCACACCTCTCACTCATTTCCCACCACTATGTCGAATCTCCTCATTCTGGCCCTTTCCTGGCTCTCGCTATTGCTGAGCAACGACGAAGTAAACCTCATGTTTGTGGGCGATGCCATGCAGCACACGCCGCAAATCACTGCCGCCACGACATCAAGCGGT
>CACZNP010000282.1 GCA_902782545.1 uncultured Bacteroidales bacterium | reverse complement strand
GCATGAACAAATGGCGCATTGAGGACAGCGCCGAACTTTACAACATTAAGGGATGGGGATTGAAGTATTTCACCATCAACGAGAAGGGTCATATCACCGTAACCCCCAAGCAGAGTTGCGTTCCCGTTGACCTGGTGGAGGTGATGGAGGAGTTGCAATCGCGCAACATCACTGCCCCTGCCCTATTGCGTTTTCCCGACATTCTGGACAACCGCATCGAGAAAATCGCCAGTTGCTTCAAAAAGGCCGCGAAGGAATACGAATACCAGGCCGAGAATTTCATCATCTACCCCATCAAAGTGAATCAGATGCGGCAGGTGGTGGAAGAAATCGTGAGTCACGGAAAAAAATTCAACATCGGTCTGGAAGCGGGCAGCAAGCCGGAGTTGCATGCGGTGCTGGCCATGGGCGACTACGGCAGCAACTCGCTGGTGGTGTGCAACGGCTACAAGGACGAGGGATATGTGGAACTTGCTTTGCTGGCACAGAAAATGGGCCGACACATCTTCCTGGTGGTTGAGAAGCCCACCGAGTTGAAACTCATCAACGATGTGTCGAAAAGGCTGGGCATCAAGCCCAACATTGGCATGCGCATCAAGTTGAGCAGCAGCGGCAGCGGCAAGTGGGAAGAGAGTGGCGGCGACCACAGCAAGTTTGGCTTGAACACGAGCGAACTGTTCAGCGCACTCGACTATCTGAAAGAGAACGACCTGATGGATTGCCTCAAACTCATCCACTTCCACATAGGCAGCCAAATCACCAAAATCCGGCGCATCAAAAATGCATTGCGTGAGGCGGCACAGTTCTATGTGCAACTGAGCAAGATGGGCTACATGCTGGACTTCGTCGACATTGGCGGAGGCTTGGGAGTGGACTACGACGGCACACGCAGCAGCGGCAGCGGTTACTCAATGAACTACAGCATACAAGAGTATGTGAACGACGCCGTCTACACCCTTGTCGATGCCAGCAACAAGCACAACATCAAGCACCCCAACATCATCACCGAGAGCGGTCGCTCACTGGCTGCCCACCATTCCGTGCTGGTGATGAACGTGCTGGAAACCGCAGGATTGCCCACCTGGGACGAGAGTGTGGACAAAGTGACCGAGGAAGACGATGAACTGGTGCGGGACATGTATGAGATCTGGGACAAAATCAACAAAGCCCGCCTGCTGGAAGACTGGCACGACGCGCTGCAAATACGCGATGAGGCCCTTGACCGTTTCAGCCTGGGGTTGATTGACCTGCGCACACGCGCTTTGGTCGAGAAACTGTTCTGGAGTGTGGCAAGGGATGTGAACAATATCGCCAGCGATATGAAACATGCCCCCGATGAGTTGAACATGGTCAACAAAATGCTTCCTGAGAAATACTTCTGCAACTTCTCGCTGTTCCAGTCATTGCCCGACTCTTGGGCGATTGACCAAGTGTTCCCGGTGGTTCCATTGCAACGCCTCAATGAACAACCCGACCGGCGGGCATCCATCCAGGACATCACTTGCGACAGCGACGGAAAGATTGCCAATTTCATCTCACCGCAAGGCATTACTCATGCCCTGCCAGTTCACAAATTGCGCAAGAACGAGCCCTACTACCTGGGGGTGTTCCTGGTGGGAGCCTATCAGGAAATCTTGGGCGACATGCACAATCTGTTCGGCGACACCAATGCCGTACACATCAACGTGTACAAAGATCACTACGACATCGATCAAGTGATTGACGGCGAGACGGTGGCCGAGGTGCTGGACTATGTCCAGTTTGGCCCAGAGCAATTGGTGCGCAACGTGGGCAAATGGGTGAACGAGTCGGTGCGTGCAGGAAAAATCACCAGCAAGGAGGGCGATGAGTTCATCCGCAACTACCGCTCAGGCTTGTTTGGCTACACCTACCTTTTATAACCCACTTTTTATAAATCGCCGCACACATCTGTCCACATCCCAGGCCAACGACGGATTCAAACAGTATGCGGTACGGGACCCATTCGAGATTTCAAAACCAATCACACGGCTACCCAAAAAGAGCAACACCAATACAGAGAACCGAACACTTAACACCTAACGCTTCGCAGTGCGGTATTTTATCAAATTGAGTTACAGGGGGGAGGCTTTTCATGGCTGGCAAGTGCAACCTCATGACCCCAGTGTGCAGGAGACCATTGAGAAGGCTCTGAGCACCCTGTTGCACGTCCCCACCCCACTCACTGGTGCCGGGCGTACCGACACCGGCGTGAATGCCCGCCTGATGGTGGCACACTTCGACACTCAGGAACCCATCGCCGATGCACGGCATTTCGTGCACAGCCTGAACGGTATTGTGGGGCGAGACATAGCCATCCACAGCATTCACCCCGTCCACGACAATGCCCATGCCCGATTTGACGCCACCAGCCGCACCTATAAATATTTTGTGCACACAAGCAAGTCGCCGTTCCTGTATCCGTTGAGTTGGTGGTGCCGTCCCGACCTGGATTTCGCTCTGATGAACGAAGCAGCCGCCCGCCTGCTCGATTACCGCGATTTCACCTCGTTCAGCAAACTTCACACCGATGTGAAGACCAACAACTGCGTCATCACGCAGGCCCAATGGAAACAAAATGGCGAGCAATGGGTCTTCACCATCACAGCCGACCGTTTCCTGCGCAACATGGTTCGCGCCATTGTGGGCACACTGGTCGATGTGGGTACACACAAAATCGGTGTTGATGACTTTTGCCGTATCATTGAACGTTGCGACCGTTGCGCCGCCGGAACCTCCATGCCAGGGCACGCGTTGTTCTTGTGGGACATCACTTATCCCTATACTTATTGACAACCCATGAGCATCGATGATTGAGAATGAATCCATATCGACATTAACCCATAGAGTTATGAGCCTATG
>CACZNP010000281.1 GCA_902782545.1 uncultured Bacteroidales bacterium | reverse complement strand
GCATCCGCAATTGGGGCATTAGCTCATCTGGTAGAGCGCAACACTGGCAGTGTTGAGGTAAGCGGTTCGAGTCCGCTATGCTCCACAAAAAAGGAACCGCCGACATTATCGCCGGTTTCTTTTTTCTTGATAGCAACCCCATCGGGGCATTAGCTCATCTGGTAGAGCGCTACATTCGCATTGTAGAGGTAGGCGGTTCGAGTCCGCTATGCTCCACCCCACCCAGGCGGCGTGGCCATTGTGTCGTGCCGCCTGATTTTATTCGCCGCTACGGAACCGGCGGGCCATCTCAAACAGGGCCACAGGCACATGGCAATAACCGGTGGGATTCTTCTCAAGATAGTCCTGATGATAATCCTCGGCTGGGTAAAAGTTGCGCAACGGCTGCACTTCCACGGCCAGCGGACCATTGTAGCGCTCGGCCACCTCATCCATTTTTTGTTCAATGAGCGGCAAGTCGGTGGAATCGCAATAATAAATGCCCGTGCGGTACTGCGTCCCCTCGTCCTCGCCTTGCTTGTTCACGCTCAAGGGGTCTATCGCCAGGAAATACATGGTGAGCAACGTGTCCAGCCCTATCACTGTGGGGTCATAGCACACCCGCACCGTTTCGGCAAAGCCGGTCTCATCGGTGCACACGTCTTGATAGGTGGGATTCTCAACATTGCCGTTGGCATAGCCCACCTCGGTGTCGACAACTCCCTGCATCTGCTTGAAGAAGTGCTCAAGGCCCCAAAAACAGCCTCCAGCCAAATAAATGTTGTGTGTCATAATCAAAATGTTTTCAGCAACGAATACAATCGCTGGATGGGCAGCCCCATCACATTGAAGTAACTGCCCTTGATGCCTTTCACACCCACATAGCCAATCCATTCCTGGATGCCGTAGGCTCCTGCCTTGTCCATGGGGCGGTAGCAGGTCACATAGTGATCAATCTCCTCGGGCGACAGATTGTCGAACTCCACCACCGATGTGCATGAGAAGGATTCAACACGGCGCGCGGTGGTCACGCACACTCCCGTCACCACATCATGGCTACGGCCCGACAGCCTGAGCAGCATGTGGCGGGCCTGATCGGCGTCAACAGGCTTACCCAGAATCTCATCGTCAACAATCACCACTGTGTCGGCGGTGATGAGCAACTCATCGGCCGACACACAATAGGCTGTTGCCTTGGCGCGGGCAATGTGCTCGGCAACGGCATGGGCTGGCAGGGAGGCAGGATAGGTCTCGTCCACTCCGTCAATCACCTCAATCCTGAAATCAATGCCCAACCCCGACAACAATTCGCGGCGGCGGGGTGAGTTGCTTGCCAGCACTACGTCATATTTTTTCAGATTGTCCAGCATTGTCACTATTTGTGTTTGGGGTTAAATGGTTCATGATGCTTTGCGAAATCATGCGATAGAGAGCACGCTTGTCGGGGTCGAGCAATGACTCGTGGCGGTCCATCACCGCCTTGTCGCCACGAACGGCAGGCCCGGTCTGCGACAGAGCCGGGGGCAGATGGTGCAACTTCTCCACAGTGGTCTCAACGAGTGGCAGCAGGGCTTCGAAGTGAATCCCATGCTCGGCCAGCACCTCGCTGGCAAGCGTCCACATGTGGTTGGCAAAATTACAGGCAAACACCGCCGCCACGTGCAGCAAGCCGCGCTTGCCACTGTCGGCCTCAGCCACATGCGGCGACAGCATCGATGCCAAATCCTTCACTTGAGATGTGGTGACAGGGTCGCTGCCTTCCACAAACAGGTGAACCTGCCCAACGTCCACCAGCAACTCGCGCGAAAAGGACTGAAGCGGATAGAGGACTCCATAGCGCTGACGCTTGCCGGCAAACACCTCGATGGGCACACTGCCCGACGTGTGCAGCCACAGGCCGTCGGTAGCCGGCGACGCGTCCACCACTCCGGCGATGGCATCATCGGGCACTGCCACAATCACCACATCGGCCCGACGGTCGATCGCTGACAACTCGTCGATGGCTTCACTGCCCACGGCATCGGCCAGACGCTGGGCGTGCGACAATCGACGGCTATACACCTGGACTACCTCGCATGGGCCTTGCAAGGCATGCGCCAAACTCGTGGCCACATTGCCCGATCCTATCATCACTACGCGTTTCATCAGCACAAAAATAGGAAATTTTACCCTATTTGACAATGTTTTTGCTAACTTTGCACCTACAATACATCAAAACTCAGCCATGAATGTGTCAAAAACAGCAATTGCACTGATAACTGCATTCGTTATGGGAACGCTTGCTCTGACGGGGCAGACCTATGTTCCGCTGACTCACGACACGGTCTGTGTCTACCAGTCGTGGGCTTCCATACTGGAACAGTGGCCCGACACGGTGCTCATCGACCCCTACATCGTTGCCCACACACCTTATTGTATAGAAATTGACAGCGATGAGAGCGACATGAGCAACTTGCTCAAGAAAAAGACGGTGGCCGTGGCCCTGGGCGACACGCTATGGCTTGTCAACTCCAACTACCTCAAGCGCAACTTCAAGGGCGAATGCAAGCACATGACTGACTTTGTCCCTCTGTATTTCAATGCCAAAATCGCATTTGTGCAACACTTGCGGCCACGGCGACTGAGCATCCTGGAGATGATGCTTGGCGTTGTCGAAGAGGACGATGACTATATGCTCGACGAAGTGGCACCGCTCTATCTCATCGAATTCGACAACAAACGGGTGGATCAAATCGACCACAAACTGCTCAGCCAACTGCTCGGCGACTACCATGATCTGCAAATGCGCTACGAGGGCATGAAAGATTACAAAGAGACCTACATGATCAACACCTTCTTCCTCGACTACGTGAACCGCATCATGCGTGACCCCGAAGTGCCCTACCTCATCGAGCGTTCCGAGGTGGTACCGCCCAGCATCCACTGACACACGTCCGGCACTGCGGGCTACGGAAATCATCCCCTCAGAGGAAGTCAACACGCCCTCTTGCTTAGACCAATGGTGCGAGCCTGCATCAGCGCCACAACACATGGCAACAACACGGCGACAAAAAAACCACCCGGGAGGCTGACGTCTCTCCGGGTGGTATGGATTCCACAGAACGTTATCAGGCTTCTTTCACTTCCCAGCCCAGTGCCGAAGCACCCAGGATGGCGGCATCGGCCTCCTTCATCTCGCTGAAGAGTATCTTGGCCTTGCCCTTGAAGAGGGTCATCACATTCTTGTCGAATGCTTCCTTGACGGGCTTCATAATGAGGTCGCCACTCTTGGCCAGTCCACCGAAGATGATGAATGCCTCGGGGCTGGAGAAGGTGGTGAAGTCGGCCAACGCCTCGCCCAGGATGGTGCCGGTGTAATCAAAGATTTCCTTGGCCAACTTGTCGCCTGCCATTGCGGCATCGAACACGTCCTTCGAGGTGATGTTTTCTATGTCGAGTTCACGCAGTTTCGACTCGTCGGAGCGAATCTCCAAGAATTCGCGTGCCGTGCGTGCCACACCGGTGGCCGAGCAATAGGCCTCCAGGCAGCCCGTGCGTCCGCAGCCGCACATGCGACCGTTCTTGCGTTTCATAATCACATGGCCCAGTTCGCCGGCAAATCCGTCGTGGCCGTAAACCATCTGGCCGTTAATCACGATGCCACTGCCCACACCCGTGCCCAGCGTGATCATGATGAAGTCCTTCATACCGCGTGCCGCACCGTAGGTCATCTCGCCAATGGCGGCAGCGTTGGCATCGTAGGTGATGATGCAGGGGATGCCGAATTTTTTGCTCACGAGGTCGGCCAATGGTATGGGAGTGGGCCAAGGCAGGTTCACGCCGTCCTCGATGACACCGGTGTAGTAGTTGGCGTTGGGTGCGCCGATGCCGATGCCGTTGATTTTGTCTTCTGCGTCGGCAGCGACAATGATGCGGTTAATC
>CACZNP010000280.1 GCA_902782545.1 uncultured Bacteroidales bacterium | reverse complement strand
TGGCCTACCGAGCCTACAAGAAAGCCGGCAGCAGCAGCGGAACCACCTACCGCACCAAACTCAACGCCCGCATCAAGCAGAGCGCAGTGTACCGCGGCGCAAACATCATGGGCGAGGTGCGAGCACTCAAGCACATGACCCGATATGACCGCAACAAGCCCTATCTGGACCAAATCTACTATGCCATCGGCAATCTCTACCTCTCGCGCGGCGACACCACGCACGCCGTGGAAAACTATGTGAAAGCCGCCGAAAAGAGCACTCGCAACGGCATTGACAAAGCCATCAGCCAACTCACCCTGGGTGGGGTGTACTTCGCACAACACAAGTACGACCTGGCACAGCCCTGCTATGCCGAAGCGATTCCGCAACTGAGCGAGGATTATCCCAACTACAAATTCCTCAAGCACCGAAGCGATGTCCTTGACGAACTGTCGGTGTACTCGGGAAACGTCACCTTGCAGGACTCGTTGCTCAAATTGTCGAAGATGACTCCCGAAGAGCAGAAGAAAGTCATCAAGAAAATCATCGACGAACTCAAAAAGAAAGAAAAAGAGGAGAAAGAGAACCAGGCTCGCGAGCAATATCTCGCCGACCAAAGCGCCAAGGGCAACACATTGAGCAGCAAGAACAATGCGCCCAACGCATACCAAATCAACAGCGACAACTCTTGGTACTTCTACAACAGTGCCACGGTGGCCGCCGGTAAGACGGCTTTCCAGCAATTTTGGGGAAACCGCAAACTCGAAGACAACTGGAGACGACGCAACAAGGCCACATTCTCGCTCAGCGATGACGAAGAGTTACTGGCCGACAACAATGCGCCCAACGATAGCACCGCGACATCCAACGACTCCACCAAGGTGGACAAAGAAGCCATTCAACGGGAGAATGATCCACACTACGAGGAGTACTACCTGAAACAGATTCCCAAGACCGAAGAGCAAATACAGGCCGCACACGATGTGATACAGGAGGGTCTCTACAACATGGGCGTCATCCTCAAGGACAAACTCGAGGACTTTGACGCATCGGCCGCCGAATTCAACGAACTGCTGCGCCGATACCCCGACAACACCTACCGCCTCGACACGTACTACAACATGTACCTGCTCTACATGCGAAGCGGAGACCCAACCACTGCCGAACGGTTCCGCAACTACATCCTCACCGATTTTGCCGACTCGAAATATGGCATGGCCATGCAGGATCCTCTCTATCTGGAAAACCTCAAAAACATGCCCTACGAGGAGCAAATACTCTACGAACAGGCCTACTCTGACTACCTGAACAACGACAACGACGGTGTCCATGCGGCCTACGACTTGATGATGGAGAAGTATCCCCTGTCGAAAATCATGCCCAAGTTCATGTTTATCGACGCTTTGAGTTATGTCACCGAGCACGATTACGACAGTTTCAAGACCACCCTCAAAGACATGCTTCAACGCTACCCCGACACCGATATCTCCCCCACCGCATCATCCATTGTCAAGCAATTGAACCAGGGGCGGAAACTCGAAGGCGGAAGCAGCAATGCACGAGGCATGATTTGGAGCATCCGACTCAGCAACGACACCACTCCACAGGACTTGGAGAAAAAATTCACCCCCTTCCAAGAGGACAACGACAAACCCCAAGTGTTCATCCTGCTCTATCCCACCGACTCGGTGAGTTCAAACATGCTGCTCTATGAGGTGGCCCGTCACAACTTCAACTCTTTTGTCGTCAAGGACTATGACCTGGAGCAGATGAACTTTGGACGGCTGGGACTGCTCGTGGTGAAAGGTTTTGCCAACTATGCCGAGGTGAAGCACTACCGCACCATCTTTGAGCAGGACGAAACGCTTGTCATCCCACCGCAAGTGCACATCGTGCTCATCAGCGAAGGAAACTTCTCACTGCTGCTCAACGAGGGACGCACTTTTGAGGAGTACTTCAACTATCTGGAAGAGAAAAACGACAAGAAGCACGCAAAACTCGAAGGCAGCGAAGCGAAGGATGAGAAAGAAAAAGACGATGAGCAAGAGGAAAACAACGAACTGACCGACTCGCTCAACGTTGCATCCGACAGCATTGCGTTGCCCGATAGCATTGCGCTACCCGACAGCATTGCCAAGACCGACTCGCTGGCCCTTGCACGCAAAGCGGCTCTCGAGGCCAAGAAAGCAGAGGCCAAGGCGAAGAAAGAAGCCAAAAAGGCCGAGGAAAAAGCCAAGAAAGAGGCCGAAGCAAAACGTATCGCCGAAGAGAAAGCACGACAAGCCGAAGAGAAACGCAAGGCTGCCGAAGAACGACGGGCCGAACTCAAGCGACAGAAGGCTGAGGCGGCCAAGCGCAAAGCCGAGGCAGCACGCAAGGCGGCAGAGGATGCACAAAAAGCATCGAACGACTACAGCGAAGATGGTTCCACAATGGGAGGCTCAACCGAATTCATACCGGATGATGTGGCTCCGGCCCCAAACACGCGACAACAAGAAGAAGGCAGCACGACCAGCAACAGGCGCAGTGTCAGAGACAACAAGCAAAACGTCAAAGACGACAAGCAAAACGCCAAAGACGACAAGCAAAGCGCCAACGAGAAGAAACGGCAAGACAAACTTGCCCAGCAACAGGCCAAAGAAGAGCAAAAACGCCAAGAGCGCGAAGCCAAGTTGCGCGAAAAGGCCGAAAACGAGCACCTCAAGCAACTTGAGCGCGAAGCCAAAGAAAAAGAAAAGGCCGAGATGAAACGCTACAAGGCTCAACAAGACTCCATCAAGAAGGCCGAAAAAGCCTTGAACAAAGCCTTGCGACTGGCCGAATTGGCACGAGAGGACTCCATCGAGCAAGCAATGCTCGACCACGAGAAGATGATGGACAACGCCCGCAAGTCGCGCGAGGATTCCATCAAGAACCTGCGCAAGCAGAAGGAACTGGCAGCCAAGCAAGCCAAGAAAGAGAAAGAACAGGCACGAAAACTGCGCGAAAAAGAACGCAAGGAACAACTCAAACAGCGGGAGAAAGAGCGCAAGCAGAAAGCCGAAGAACGCAAACAAAAACAAAAAGAACGCGAGCAGGAGCGCAAAGCCAAGCAAAAGGCCAAAGCCGAAGAGCAGAAAGCAAAACGCGAAGAAGCAAAACAACGGCAAAAAGAAAAGCAAGAAGAGGCCAAGGCACGAGCCGAGCAGCGAAAGAGCCAATCGAAGTCGGATAAGTCAAACAGCAAATCCACCAAGCGTGGTGACAATCTAACCGACAGCGACGGCAATAACAACAGCAGCGGTGGCAACGATGCAACCCGCTCAGTGAAAGACAAGAAGAACTAACGATTATGGCAAAAGAAAAAATACTCTGGGCCGACGATGAGATTGACTTGCTCAAGCCCCATGTGTTGTTCCTCAAGGGAAAAGGTTTCGAAGTGGAAACCGTCACCAATGGTCGCGACGCACTCGATGTACTCGCCTCCGAACGCTTCGACCTGGTCATCCTCGATGAGAACATGCCAGGCATCAGCGGGCTCGAAGCCCTGCAACGCATCAAAATCATGCAACCCAATGTGCCTGTGATCATGATCACCAAGAGCGAGGAGGAAAACATCATGAATCAGGCCATCGGCAGCGAAATTGCCGACTATCTCATCAAGCCAGTCAATCCCATGCAGATTCTGCTTTCCATCAAAAAAAATCTGCATGTCGACGAACTGGTGGCCGTCAAAGTCACCGATGATTACCGGCAGCAATTCATGTCAATCAGCCAGATGATCAACTCCGCAGCGACCATCGAGGAATGGTATGAGGTTTATAACACGCTGGTGAGATGGGAACTCACACTGTCGAATACCGACACCAACCTCGATGACCTGTTGCGCATGCAGAAAATCGAAGCCAACAATGCCTTTGCCAAGTTTGTGTGCCGCAACTACGAGAAGTGGCTGACCTCCGACAATCACCCCATGCGCAGCAACGAAGTGTTCAAGTCGCGCATTCTCCCTTTGCTCGACAAGGGCAAAAAGGTGTGCCTGGTGGTCATAGACAACTTCAGGCTCGACCAGTGGAAAGCCATCAGCCCGCTCATCGCCGACCAATTTGACGTGGAAAGTGAGGAACTCTACACCACCATCCTGCCCACGGCCACGCAATATGCACGCAATGCCATCTTCTCAGGGCTCATGCCCATCGACATTGCCAAGATGTTCCCCGACCTGTGGGTCGATGAGGACGAGGAAGATGGCAAAAACGTGAACGAGGCACCGCTGGTGCAGACTCTGCTCGACCGCTACCGCCGCAAGGTACATTTCTCTTACAGCAAAGTGAACGACAGTGCCGCCGGCGACAAACTGGTACAGAATTTCTCTACGTTCAAGAACTTTGACCTCAACGTGCTTGTCATGAACTTTGTGGATATGCTGTCACATGCCCGCACCGAGGCCAAAATGATTCGTGAACTGGCCAAGACCGACGAAGCCTACCGCTCAATCACCGAGTCCTGGTTCAAGAACTCCTATGCCATCGAGATATTCAAACTCATGGCGGCAGCAGGCTTCACAGTAGTGCTCACCACCGACCACGGTACCATCAAAGTGGACAACGCCATCAAGGTGGTGGGCGACCGCAACACCAACACCAACCTGCGCTACAAAGTGGGCAAGAGCCTGAGTTACAACGCCAAGCAAGTTTTCGAAATCAAGCAACCCCAACGCTTCGGGCTACCCGCGCCCAACGTGTCGTCGACCTATGTCTTTGCCATGAACCGCGACTTCTTCGCCTATCCCAACAACTACAATTACTACGTGCAATTTTACAAAGACACTTTCCAGCATGGCGGCATTTCCATGGAGGAAATGCTGGTGCCACTGGTAGTGCTCAACCCAAAACAATAAAAAAACCATATGAAACAGATTGAGATAAAAATCGCTTCGCTCGATGCGCTGCCCGATGCGGCTCACGAGTTCATGGCCCACATGGGCGACTACACCGTCTTTGCCTTCTATGGTGAGATGGGCGCTGGAAAAACCACTTTCATCAATGCCTTGTGCCGGGCGCTGGGCGTGGAAACCGATGTGACCAACTCGCCCTCGTTCGCCATCATCAACGAATACCGCAGCGACACCACTGCCGAACTCATCTACCACTTCGATTGCTATCGGCTTGAGAAAGAGGAAGAAGCCGTTGACCTGGGAGCCGAGGACTACTTCGACTGCGGAGCCGTGTGCCTGATTGAGTGGCCTGAACGCATCGAGGGGTTACTGCCCGACGACACCGTGCGCATCGACATCGCTGTGGACGAAGAAACGGGCGCACGCACATTGCTGATGACCCTGCCCAACGATTGACCCTCTCATGCCGCGATACATCCACCTCACGGAAACTGCATCGACCAACTCCTACTTGGCCGGAACCGCGCATGCGCTACCGGGCGGGACTGTCATCTACACCTTTCGGCAAACGGCGGGACGCGGACAAAAGGGCAACCACTGGGAGAGCCAGGACAACAAAAACCTCACTTTCTCCATGTTGCTCAAGGACACAGGTGTCGAAGCCGCACAGCAATTCTGTATCAGCGAAGCAGTGGCGCTTGCCATTGTGGACGTGCTGCAAGAGCATGCCGGGGCAGGGTTCAGCATCAAGTGGCCCAATGACATTTACTATCATGACAGCAAAATCTGCGGCTTGCTCATCGAAAACTCCCTGAGGGGCACAAGCATTGAGCACTCTGTCGTGGGTGTGGGACTGAACATCAATCAGTTGCAGTTTGTCAGCGATGCCCCCAACCCCATCTCATTGTCGCTCATCACTGGCCAAGAATACAATTTGGAACAATTATTGCACGAGGTGTGCCAGCACATGGAACTGGCGTGTGATGCCCTCAAGCAGGAACAGGCAAGGCACGATATGCACCAAGACTATCTCAAGGCACTTTACCGCAACGATGGCGCACAACATCCCTTTGCACGGCCCGACGGCACTCAGTTCATGGCAAGCATCGTGGATGTGGCCCCCGACGGTCTGCTCACGCTACGGCACTCCGACGGCTCACTGCACGGCTATGCGTTCCGGGAGGTAAAACACGTGATTGACCAAAGAATATTATAACAACACATAAAATAAAACAACACTACACAAATGAAAAGCAAAGTCTACACACTAACCGGCGATCAAGGCACAACAAGCCTGGTGGGAGGAAAACGGGTCTCTAAGGACGATGTGCGTGTCGAAGCCTACGGCACAATCGATGAACTCAACGCACAACTCGGACTGTTGGCGCACAACTCCAAACTTGACTATGAGGACACGCCGCACTTCATCCGCAAAATACAGAACAAACTGTTCAACATCGGAGCCTATCTGGCCACTGAAAACGCACAGCATCTTTATGGCCTTTCTCTCGATGATGTGGCCGAACTGGAACACCGCATCGATGAGATGGATGCCGAACTGCCACCCATGCAGGGATTTATCTTGCCCGGAGGTAGCCGACTGAGCGCCTTGTGCGACGTGTGCCGCACACTCACACGGCGCGCCGAGCGACGTGTGGTCACCCTGACACACACCGCCAGCGTACATCCCCTGGTGCTGCAGTACCTGAACAGGCTGAGTGATTTCTTCTTCGTTTTTGCAAGATTTAACAACATCCGCAACCAAGTGGAGGAAATTTATTGGGACAAAGAGTGCTGAAGTTTGAAATATAGTATTACTTTTGCACAATTTTTCATCAATACTAACACGCTAAATCAAAACAACTATGTATTGGACTCTTGAATTAGCCACCAAACTCGAGGACGCACCCTGGCCCGCAACCAAGGACGAACTCATTGACTATGCCGTGCGCAGCGGGGCTCCTCTTGAGGTGATTGAGAACCTACAAGAAATTGAGGATGAGGGCGATACCTACGAATCCATCGATGACATTTGGCCCGATTACCCCAATAGCGACGAGGACTTCTTCTACAACGAGGACGAGTATTAACCAACAATCATTAATCCCATAAACGTTTTAACACGATGAACAAACTTGACCATCCCGCCATTTTGGTCGTTGACATGCTCAACGACTTCGTCACCGGTGCATTGGGATGCGACCGCGGACGTGCCATCGTTCCTGCAACTGCCAGCCTGCTCGATGCTGCCCGCAATGCCGGAGTGCCCGTAATCTTCTGCAACGATGCCCACCGACCCGGCATCGACCGCGAACTCAAACTTTGGGGCGACCATGCCATCGTCGGCACCCCGGGAGCCGAAGTCATTCCCGAACTGAAACTCAGCGACAAGGACTACGTTGTGCCCAAACGGCGCTACAGCGGCTTCTTCCAGACCGAACTCGACATCCTGCTCAAAGAACTGGGCGTGAAAACCGTGGTCATCACCGGCCTGCACGCACACATGTGCTGCCGGCACACCGCTGCCGACGCCTATTGCCTGGGCTATGATGTGGTTGTTGCAAAAGAGGCGACCGACTCGTTCACCGAGGAAGACTACCTCAATGGATTGGCCTACCTCAAAACCTGCTACGGCGCCGACGCCTATACCAACGAAGAACTCATTCCCATGCTCTGACCACGCGTCAGCATGCACACAACTCAAGTGAGGTGCGACCGGAAAACCGGTCGCACCTCACTTGTCTATGAGAAAACCCTGACAAGCCTTGATAATCTTTCTCAACCGCCGCACAACAAGAATCACTGGCCGCGGTATTCCGATGGAGTCATGCCTGTGAGGCGCTTAAAGTACTTGGAAAAGAACGACGGGTTGGCAAAGTGCAACTCATCGGCAATCTGAGCCGCACTTTTGTCACTGTGCCTCAACTCCACTTTAATGCGCGTGACAAGGGCACGGTCAATCCATTCTTTGGCAGGGGTGCCGCTGGCCTGACGGACAACCGTGCTGAGATAACGCTGGGTGAGACACAGGCGCTGAGCATAGTAACCGAGTTGGTGCTGCGAGGAGCATTCCTGGTTCACAAGCAAGATGAAACGGTCAAAGACTGCCTGCTCGCGGGAGCGGGAACGGGACTGCGTGTCGGCTTGGCGAAGGAACAGGCCGTCATAATGGTTCATCAGCGCCCACACCAAGGACGTCACCGTCGCTTGGTGGCAATGGGGCTGATGGACAACATGCCACAGCGTGTCCAAGATGTGGAGTGCCGTCTGCACCTCTGCGGCATCGGCCTGAATCTGAAAATCACGAACCTGACCATTGAAGGCCGGTAACACGGGCCCCGTGGCAAACGGCATGGGAAAGTCGGCAAAAAGTGCCACACCTTGAATTTCAAGGTCGCCGGCAATGCGAATGGGGTTGATAATCGTGCCTGGGCCCAAATACATCAGCGTGCCTGCCGTGAGATGACGGTCAACGAGGTTAAGGTTTACCTCTCCCTCACCCCTCGTGATGACTCCCATCCGATGGTCGTTGATAATGAACGGCGGTTTCTGGCTCACCATCAATCTGAACACGGCAGGATTACCATGAATCATCCCCAATTCACGACTCAGGTAAACACTATCACCCATTTGAGACATGTGGGGCATGAAGATGTCGCGCATTCGCGAAGCATCCAGCAATTTGGGTTGATTGCCCATAACTATGCGATTTTTCCCACAAAGATAACGATTTGAGGGAAATATTATCATTTTTTGGAAAAAATCTTACAAAAAGAACATTTCTCCATCCCTTTGGGTAGCAACAATGCGACATTATCACTGTAATTTTGCGAATGAAACCAACGAATCATATGAAAATGAGCAAAATGATAGTGTTGTTGTTGCTGTTGTCACCGCTATTTGTGCGGTCGCAGTCGCTGGAGGAATGCCAACAGGCGGCCGTGCGGAATTATCCGCTGATCAAGCAGCATGAACTCATTGAGAAAACCACCGACCTCACGGTGGAGAACATAGGCAAGGGCTGGTTGCCGCATGTGTCGGTCTCGGCACAAGCCACCTACCAGAGCGACGTGGCATCGTGGCCCGAACAAATGCAATCCATGATGAGCGGCATGGGCATTGACATGAAAGGACTCAAGAAAGACCAGTACCGGGTGGGAGTCGACATTGACCAGACCATCTACGACGGCGGCGCAATCGGCAGACAGCAAGCGGTTGCCCGCGAGCAGGGTCTCGTGCAGGCCGCACAAACCGAGGTGAACCTCTATGGGGTGCGAAAACGGGTGAACGAGATGTACTTCGCACTGCTGTTGCTCCATGACCAAATCGCTTTGAACCAGGAATTGCAAGCGCTGCTGGCCGGAAATGAGAACAAACTGAGTTCAATGGTGAAGAACGGCACCGCTGCCGAGTGCGACCTGAACAACGTCAGGGCAGAGAGGCTCAATGCTGTCCAGCGACAAACCCTCCTGGAATCACAACAGCGGATGCTCAGCGCCATGCTCGAGACCCTGTGCGGCATCAGCGTGAACCACGTGACCAAGCCTGCCCTCGCCGAAGCGGGCGGCGCGAACAACCGGCCCGAGATGCGGCTTTTCGATGCCCAACAACGCCTGGCCGACGCGCAAGAGCGCGCCCTGCAAGCGGCGCTGATGCCCAGGCTCAGCGTGTTTGCCCAAGGTTTCTACGGCTACCCGGGCTACAACATGTTCCAAGACATGACACGACACCGGTGGAGCCTGAACGGAATGATTGGCGGACGCTTGACGTGGAACATCGGGGCGCTCTACACCCACAAGAACGACAAGGCCAAGATACAACTCCAGCGCGACATCACCGAGAACAACCGAAGCGTGTTCCTCTTCAACAGCAACCTCGAGCAGATGCAACAAAACGAGGAAATCGCACGATACAAGACACTGATGGCCGACGATGACGAAATCATCCGGCTCAGAACATCGGTGCGCAAAGCCGCCGAATCCAAACTGGCACACGGCATTATCGACGTGAATGACCTACTGAGCGAAATCAACCGGGAAAACGCCGCACGCATCCAAAAATCGACGCACGAAATCGAGATGCTGAAAACCATCTACGACAACAAACTCACCACCAACAACTGAAACCCCATTAAAAACCATCACCGATATGAAACAGACAATCATAGCCTTGGCATGCATGGCACTGACGATGACCGCTTGCCAGGACGGAGAGAAAGAATACTACGCCACGGGAACCTTCGAGGCCACCACGGTCACGGTGTCGGCCAAAGCAACGGGAGAGTTGAAATCCTTCGACATCGCCGAAGGGCAAACCGTTGAAAAAGATGTGACTGTGGGCAACATCGATGCCTATCAATTGATGCAAGCCAGTCAACAACTCGAGGCACAGAAGCGACAACTCGCATCGTCGCGCAACGCCAACGACAGCAGGCGCCTGGACCTGCAAAAACAACTGTCGTCAATCAACCAACAGATTGCCAACGCGCGACACGAACGACTACGCTACAGCGAACTTGTCAAGGACGGAGCCGCTCCACGCAAACAACTCGACGACATCGACAACCAGATCAAAGTGCTTGAGCGACAGCGCGAAGCCACACGGGACCAAATCGGCAGCAACAACAACAGCCTGACCGAACAGAGCAAAGGCATCAACGCCCAGATTGAGGGCATCGACGCTCAGCAACGGCAAATTGCCGACCAAATCGCCAATGCCGAAATCAAGGCTCCCATCAAGGGCACCATTCTGGAAAAATACGTCGAACAGGGCGAGTTTGTCACCACCGGAAAGCCTCTCTTCAAAATGGCCGACACCCAAGAGATGTTCTTGCGAGCCTATGTCACCTCGGCACAGTTGCAAAACATCAAGTTGGGTCAAACCGTCAAGGTCTTTGCCGATTCGGGAAACG
This sequence comes from uncultured Bacteroidales bacterium, assembly GCA_902782545.1. GTDB lineage: Bacteria > Bacteroidota > Bacteroidia > Bacteroidales > Muribaculaceae > Sodaliphilus. The sequence goes on along the minus strand of CACZNP010000280.1, from coordinate 3,873 downwards.
GGCAAAAGAAAGACTACGAAGGCACCGTGTCGTGGATATCAAGTCAATCGGAGTTCACACCCAAGACCATCCTCACCGATGACGAACGAGCCGACCTGGTTTACGCCGTGAAAATCGCCATCAAGAACGACGGCTATGTGAAAATCGGTATGTACGGAGAAGTGAAACTATGAACGCCATCGAAGTGAACCGGGTGTCGAAGTCCTACGGCAACGTGAGGGCGCTCGATGAGGTGTCGTTCTCCGTGGGCAAGGGCGAAATTTTCGGACTCATCGGGCCCGACGGAGCCGGCAAGACATCCCTGTACCGCATCCTCTGCTCGTTGTTGCTGCCCGATGCCGGAACGGCTTCGGTCGACGGCTTCGATGTTGTGAGCCAGATGCGTGACATCCGGAAACGTGTGGGTTACATGCCAGGGAAATTCTCGCTCTACCAAGACCTTACCGTGGAAGAAAACCTGAGGTTTTTCGCCACTTTGTTCGGCACAACGGTCGAAGAAGGCTACGATTCCATCCAAGCCATCTATTCACAGATAGAGCGGTTCAAAGACCGCCGCGCGGGGGCATTGTCGGGAGGCATGAAGCAAAAGTTGGCACTGAGTTGCGCCCTGGTACACTCGCCCAGCGTCCTTTTCCTTGACGAGCCCACCACAGGTGTCGACCCGGTGAGCCGCAAAGAGTTCTGGGAAATGCTCGCCGGACTCAAGGAGCGCGGCATCACCATTGTCGCCTCCACCCCCTACCTTGACGAAGTTGGCCGCTGTGAGCGCGTGGCGTTTCTCGACCAGGGCAGGGTGCAAGACATCGACACGCCCAATGTCATCCTCTCCAAGTTTGCCCACATCTTTAACCCTCCTGGTATCGAGCGAGAAAAAGACATCGACAACTCCGACGAAAACGTCATTGAGGTGGAGCATTTGGTGAAAGCCTTCGGAACTTTCCATGCCGTGGACGACATCAGTTTCACTGTCAAAAAAGGGGAAATATTCGGATTTCTGGGTGCCAACGGTGCCGGAAAAACCACCGCCATGCACATGCTCACCGGATTGAGCCAGCCCACCAGCGGGCAGGGTCGTGTGGTGGGATACGACATCCGAACCGAACACGAACAGATAAAAAAACACATCGGCTATATGTCACAACGCTTTTCCCTCTACGAAGACTTGACCGTGGCCGAGAACATCCGACTGTTTGCCGGCATCTACGGCATGACCGACGAAGAAATCAAGCAGAAAACCGACGAATTGCTGGAACGCCTGCAATTCACCCAACACAAGCACGCGATTGTGGCTTCGTTGCCACTGGGCTGGAAGCAAAAACTGGCCTTCTCGGTGAGCATTTTCCATGAGCCAGGCGTGGTGTTCCTTGACGAGCCCACAGGAGGGGTCGATCCCGCCACACGCCACCAGTTTTGGGAACTCATCTACGATGCCACAAAACGCGGCATCACCGTGTTTGTCACCACACACTACATGGACGAGGCCGAGTACTGCGACCGCATCAGCATCATGGTCGACGGAAAAATCAAAGCGCTGGGAACCCCCGATGAACTCAAGGCTCAGTACGGTCAACCCGACATGAATCACGTTTTCACTCATCTGGCACGCCAGGCAACCCGTTCAAGCGATTAAAGTCATGAAACAATTCGCATCATTGGTCATCAAAGAAACAAAGCACATTTTGCGCGACAAGCGCACGATGCTGATTTTGTTCGGCATGCCGCTGGTATTGATGCTGCTCTTTGGGTTTGCCATCACCACCGATGTGAAAAACGTGCGCACGATTGTGGTGACATCACAAATGGACCACCTCACCCGACAAGCCATCGACCGGCTCTCCCAATCGGAGTATTTCACCATCACGGCCACTGTGGGCACACCCAAAGAGGCCGAAAGGATGATCCGAAGCCAGAAGGGCGACATGGCGGTGGTGTTCGGCTACGATTTCGCCAGCAAGAAAAGCGGCATCCAATTCATCGTCGACGGCTCCGACCCAAATATGTCGCAATTATGGACCAACTATGCCGCACACATTTTGTTGAATCCCAGCGGAGGGCCCATCAACCAAAAGATGCTCTACAACCCGCAAATGAAATCGGCCTACAACTTCGTGCCCGCTATCATGGGCATGCTGCTGATGCTCATCTGCGCCATGATGACCTCCATTTCCATTGTTCGTGAAAAAGAGAAAGGCACCATGGAGGTGTTGCTCGTCTCGCCAGTGCGACCTCTGATGGTGATTATCGCCAAAACCATCCCCTACCTTGTACTTGCTTTCGGCATTCTCATCACCATCCTGCTCATGGCCCGTTATGTGCTCGGCGTGCCACTTGCGGGATCGCTTTTCTGGATTCTCGCCGTGAGTGTGCTCTACATCGTGCTGGCTCTGTCGCTGGGATTGCTCATCTCGAATGTCGCCAAGACGCAACTCGCGGCCCTGCTCCTGTCGGCCATGGTGCTGCTCATGCCCGTGGTCATGCTCTCGGGAATGCTTTTCCCCGTGGAATCAATGCCCACCGTGCTGCAATGGCTGGCAGCCATCGTCCCGCCCCGTTACTACATCCAAGCCATGCGAAAACTCATGATTATGGGCGTGGGCATCCGTGAGGTGATGACCGAGGTGGCCGTACTCGCCGCCATGACCGCCGTGCTCCTGACTGTCGCGCTCAAGAAGTTTAACGTAAGATTAGAATAGCCACCCATGACACTCAAATATCTGTTGCAAAAAGAGTTCCTGCAGATTCGGCGCAATGCGTTCCTGCCAAAACTCATCGGGGCTTTCCCCATCGTCATCATGTGTGTCATGCCGTGGGTGATGTCGATGGAAGTGAAAAACATCCGAGTCAGCGTTGTGGACAATGACCGTTCCACACTGTCGCAACAACTCGTCCACAGCATCGAGGCATCGCGCTACTTCATCTTCAGCGGGCAGAAGCCATCCTATCGGGCTGCCCTCACTGAGATTGAGCAAGGCAAGGCCGATGTGGTGGTGGTGGTTCCGCCCGATTTCAGCAAAGACCGTGTGAAAGGACGGCAGCCGCAGGTGCTCATCGCGGCCAATGCCGTGAACGGGACAAAAGGAAGCATGGGGAGCGCCTATCTCTCACAAATCGTGACACGCAGCGTTGCGCCCACGGGCGCTGACATCCAAAGCGGAATCTCCATCCTGACACTCTACAACAAGCACCAAAACTACAAACTGTTCATGATTCCCGCCCTGCTGGCCATTGTGATGATGCTCATGACCGGTTTCCTGCCCACGCTCAACATTGTGGGGGAAAAAGAGACCGGCACAATCGAACAAATCAACGTGTCGCCCGTGCCGAAGTGGGTTTTCATCCTCTCCAAGTTGATTCCTTACTGGCTCATCGCCCTGTTTGTGGTGACGGTGTGCCTGGTGCTGGCTTGGGCCGTCTATGGTCTCAAACCCGCTGGATCGGTCTGGCTCATCTATCTGTTAGCCATGCTCCTGGCCCTGTTCTTCTCATCGTTTGGGCTCATCATCTCCAACTACAGCGACACCATGCAGCAAGCCGTTTTTGTGATGTGGTTTTTTGTGGTGTGCATCCTCTTGCTCAGCGGCCTTTTCACCCCCACACGTTCCATGCCTGCTTGGGCATACCTGACCACCTATGTCAACCCCATGCATTACTTCATCGATGCCATCCGCACCGTTTTCATCCGTGGTGGAGGCTTCCACGACATTGCCCATCAGGTATATGCCCTGTTTGGAATTGGCTTGCTCATGGCCTTCGGGGCAGTGAAGAGTTATAAGAAAAACAATTGAAAATCATACGAAAGCGCCAAGCATGACCCACTCCCTCTTGCAAAGAGGGAGAACTCCTCCTCTGCCCGAGACACCTACCGGGGAAATG
>CACZNP010000279.1 GCA_902782545.1 uncultured Bacteroidales bacterium | reverse complement strand
GCCGTTCACATCGCTGCGCTCGTTGCTGGACTGGCTCATGACCAGGTTCACCAGCATGGTGATGTCGGCAATGCTCACCTCTCCGTCTCCGTTCACGTCGCCGCGATCATAGAGTTGTGTGTTGCCGAGTTGGATGTTGAGCACAATGTCGCCGTGTTCCGACTCAAAGGCCAACCCCTCGATGGTGCTGTCGATGCCGTCGCCGGTGATGGTGAGTGAGTAGGTGTGCGAAATGTCCACGTTGGTTTTTGAGAACGTGCCGTCCTCATCAAATCGCACGCCCAGGAGGCGGCGTCCGGTGACCTCATCCTTGATGCGCACCGACAACCCTTCGACGGGATTGCCAGTGGCGTCGGTGATGCGGCCGCGGATGTCGTTGGTGAAGTAACGCAGGCTGAAAGCCGGCAACTGTGCCGCGTTGAAGTTGAAATCAAACTCGGGCAGGAACACGGGCAGCAGGGTGACCATATCGTTGATGCAGTGTTTCTCGGTGCGGATCACCACGGCGTTTTGTGCTGCCGCCGGTGCCATGTCAAAAGCGAAGTTCACCGTGTCGCCTTCGGGAATGCTGATGTCGAGTGTGATGAGCACGCTGTTGCCTTCGTACAGAAAAGGTTCAATGTCGAAGTTGAACAACTCGGTACGCTCTTCGTTTTCGGGCAGATTGCAAACCACATTGCTGGCGATGAGCAAATCGGCATCGGGGAATGGGTGGTTGTCAATTCCCATGCCATCGGTGGTTTGGTCACGGAGCGATGTGTTCTCGGCGTAGGCCGAGAGGATGAGCGTGCGGTCGCCGCCCTTGTTCTGTCCATTGAGGGCTATGCCGCTGATGTAGGCGCCATCGGGGAGACTTTCCATATCGCCATCGGTGGCTAAGCAACTCACCTGGAACCTATTGAAGTAGAAATCTCTGAAAGATGTTTCCAGTGCATTGAACACCTCTTGTGTGGTGGTTCCCTGCTTTTTCAGGGTGTCGATGTTCTGGGTGGCAGTCAACTCGTAACGTCCTCCTTCGCCAGGGAGCAGCGACCACTTGGCAGCCGTTGCGCTCAGGGCAATAATAGTCAGCATCGAGAGGAAAAGTATCTTTTTCATGATGATATGTTTTTAGATTGTCGTTGTTGAATTACTGAAAAAAGCGGTAAAACCCCGAGCCACCCATGCTGATGGGAAGTGCTCGAGGTTGTATCGTTGCCAAGCATGATGGCATTGTGCTGCGCGGTCAATCACTTGTACACCGTGTCGCTCACGGTGAGGCTGTAACGACCCTTGGCGCGGCGACGGGCCAGCACCTTGCGGCCATCGGCAGTTTTCATGCGATGACGGAAGCCGTGCTTGTTGGCTTTCTTGCGATTTGAGGGTTGAAATGTTCTTTTCATCGTTATTGTTGTTTTTTATTGTTTTTCCAAACGCGGGTGCAAAGATAGGAAATAATTGATAATTGACAATGGATTATGGACAATTTTTTTCAAATGCCCATTGCTTTGCCTGATTATTCAAACTTTTGTGCGATGGCTTGTGCGATTTCCTGCATCTGCTCGGCCGGAAGGGTCATCTTGTGGCCGAAGTTCATGTCGCCCTCCTTGTTGAGGGGTACCAGATGGATGTGGCAGTGAGGCACTTCCAGGCCAATGACGGCCACCCCAATGCGCAGGCAGGGAACGGCTTGTTCCAGGGCACGGGCCACCCTGCGTGCAAATGCCCACAGACCGGCGTAGTCGGCCTCGCTCAGGTTGAACAGGTAACTCTCCTCTTTCTTGGGAATCACCAAGGTGTGACCGGGGGCCACGGGGTTGATGTCGAGGAATGCAAAGTAGTTCTCGTCCTCGGCCACGCGATAACTGGGAATTTCGCCGGCGGCGATTTTGCTGAAGATAGTCATGACGTGTTTATTATTTGGGAAGTTTTACAGACCTATTTCGATAATCTCAAACTGCATCACACCGGCGGGTGCTTTCACCTCTACCACGTCGCCCACTTTGTGACCGATGAGTCCTTTGGCAATTGGGGTGGTGATGGAAATCTTGCCCTCGCGCAGATTGGCTTCGTGCTCGGTGACAATGGTGTAGGTCATGTTCATGTTGTTCTTCATGTTTTTGATGGTCACCTTGTTGAGCAGTTGCACCTCATCGGTGCCCACTTTGCTCTCATCGATGATGCGGGCATTGGCAACAAGCGATTTGAGTTCGGCAATCTTGGCCTCGAGCATGCCTTGGCGCTCCTTGGCGGCATCATATTCGGCATTCTCCGACAGATCGCCCTTGTCGCGTGCATCGGCAATGGCTTGCACAACGGCAGGACGCTCCACGTTCTCAAGGTGGGCCAGTTCTTCCATCTTCTTGTCGTAACCCTCTTGGGTCATGTAACTGATAGCCATGGTAATAAAATGATATTTTTTTAAATTGCTAAAAAATAGAAGAATCTCATCTGTTGCGCTGAGATCCCTCGTAATACCTTCTTTTGTTTAATCGCTGCAAAATTAGCGACATTTTTTGGATTCACCAACTTTTTGATGTTTTTTTACTTATTTTAACGGCCCTTATCGCCGCCACAGGCGTCGCAACAGCACGGCACTCACTGCCACGCTCACAACGCTCACGACCGTTGCCACAACCCACCAGTCGCGCTCCACAGCAACCATCGCCGTTCCTGCCACAACCAATGTCCAGAGTGCCCCTGCCACACTGCCTGGCACAAGCCTCAAGTGATAGCGCCAGCGGTACACGGCCCACACCATCAGCGTGTAGAACACATACCAGGCCAGGAAGGCGATGCCCAGTCCTGTGATTCCCCACTGCAGGTAACAACCGATGTTCAGCGCCAGGCCCACCAGTGCACTGGTCACCTCGGTGGCCAGATAGGTCTTTCCGTCGCCACGAGCCAGGATGACGAATGCCAGGCACCACGACAGTGTGCGCCACACACATCCGATCATGCCCCAGGCCACAAACGTGAGGATGGCCTCAAACTCGCTCGAATACAGTATCCAAACGATGGGCTGGCGCAGTACAATGAACAGTGCCACCACAGGTGCCATCACCACCATGGCGATGTTGACTTCTTGTGATACAAATGCCCGCAGGCGCATGGGGCTGTGGGCCACGCGAGCCAAGCGTGGGTAGTATTCCATTCCCAAAGCGGCCAGAATCAGCCCAGTGTATTTATTGATTAAGGTATAACCCGCTTGATACAAGCCCACTTGGGCCGTGCCACCCTGATGGTTGAGCCATGCGTTGAAGGCATAACTGGCCACAATGGCGGCAAAACTGCCCATGGTCATGTAGATGCCCAGTCGCACAAATCCCGCTCCCATAGTCACTGTTTCGCGACTTGACACTCGCGCGCGAACATAATCCTTGTTGCGCAGCACAATGGCCCACACTGCCAGGGCAATGGCATAGGCGAGAATCGATGGCAGGATACTGGCCTCGCGAAGCCAGTAGAACAACGGCACGCTCACGGCCAGACCGCACACATTGCCCCACAGGGTCACTTGTGCCAACCGGCGTAGCCGTGCCGTGCCTTGCAGCACAGCCTGCTCTCCGTTGGTGACTGCCATCAGCAGCACAGCCATACTCAATGCCACGAAACTCCACACATGGTCGTCATCGCCAAAAGTGAGTTGGCTCAACAACGGAGCTAAGGCCACTGTGACCAGCGCACCGCCCAATCCCAGCCACACGCTCCACCGCCTCACTACGGCGATGATCCGGCTCACCAAGGATCGGTCTTGCGCCTCGAGGGCTTGCGAGATGTCGCGCACGCTGCTTTGGCGCACACCCAAATTGGTGGCGGTGTTGAGCATCTCCAGGGCATTGTTCATCAAGCCGAACAGTCCCACACCCACGGGGCCAATCCACAGGGCCACCAGTTTGGTGCGCACAATCGAGCACACGATGCCCAATGCTTGGACGCCGCCGAACAGGCCCATTGCCTTCATGGCCATGCGTGAGATGCCGCCGCTCCGTCGCACTGCCATGTCCGTCACAAATCCAGTTGATAGGTGTTGAAAGCAATGCCGCGCCCGCCCAGACGGGCCTTTTGTTGCAGCAGGCTTTCGTGCAAATACTGGCCGTGGTCACCATTGCTGGTGCCGAAGTCCAGCCAGCGCAGTCCGCGGGCAGTGGCATCAGTGCGCAGGCGATCCATGAGCAGGGCCAGCGCGCTCACCTCGCGGCCTTGTTCGCTGGCAGCGATATACTGGCAGCGGGCCACAGTGTGGGTGAGAAACACCACCACGCCGGCAAGCAACTGCTGGGGCAGGGTGGCGGTGTACAGGAGAATATTATCCGGGAAACGGTCACGGAGCAGTTTCATCTCGGCGAGAGTGTGCACGGGTTGAGCACCATACCGCTCTTGCAAGGTGGATTCCAGCAGATTCCAGTAACCTTGCCAATCGTCGCTGTAACCCGTGGCGACCCCAGCGCGCAAAGCACGGTTCATGCCGGCCTTGTTGCCGCGGTCAGGAGACAGGGGACAATTCAGGTCGATGACCGACGAGAGGTTGCTTTCGCTCAAGCGGGCACCGCAACGCCACAAGGCGTAGATATCCTCCTCGGCGGGATAGCGGTGATAGATGTGTGGCACGGCTTTGTAGATGAGCCGGCGCACCCCGTTGGCTCGCAGGTGTTCCATGGCGGCCTCCATCACACGCATCATCACTGTGCCGTCCATGTGGCGGGCCGGTACAATCCATCCGCCGTGGGTCAGGCCTTGATGCGACCACAAGGTGTCATCGGCGCGGTTGGCTGGGAGCACGGCCACCAGGCGGCCATTGTCGTGTGCCATCAGCGACGCATCCACGAAGCGGTCGCTGTGATAGTCCATGTAGCCGCGGCGGTGCAGGAACGTGCCGTTGCGCGACAGGTCCACCAACTGGTCCCATTCGCGTTGCATCGACGGATCGTATTTTGTGATTTCAATCATGTTTTCTTCGGGCAAGTGCGTCTTTGTCACTTGTTTTTATAACTGCAAAATTGCAAAAAAAGTGTATCTCTGCCAAAAATAATGCGGAAAAACCATGAACTTGGCTTTTGCCCGTGGCTGTGGATTGTCGTGCGGTATTGGCCGCCTTTTTGGGGTAT
>CACZNP010000278.1 GCA_902782545.1 uncultured Bacteroidales bacterium | reverse complement strand
GAGAAACTGGAATTGCGCAATATGCTCCGTCAGGACGAGGACAAGATGGACGCCATCCTGAAAATCAACTCCGGCGCCGGTGGCACCGAGAGCCAGGACTGGGCGCAGATGCTCATGCGCATGTATCTGCGGTGGTGTGAGCGTCATGGCTACAAAACGGCCATCGAGCACTTGGTGGACGGCGATGAAGCCGGCATCAAGAGTGTGACCATCGGCATTGAGGGAGATTTCGCCTACGGTTACCTCAAGAGCGAGAATGGCGTGCATCGCCTGGTGCGTGTGTCGCCCTATAACGCCCAGGGAAAGCGAATGACGTCGTTTGCTTCAGTATTTGTGACTCCTTTGGTCGACGACACCATTGAGATTGTGCTTGACCCGGCACGAATATCGTGGGACACCTTCCGCAGCAGCGGCGCCGGTGGCCAGAATGTGAACAAGGTGGAGAGCGGTGTGCGCGTGCGTTACCAGTTCAAGGATCCCTACACCGGCGAGGAGGAGGAAATCCTGGTGGAGAATACCGAAACGCGCGACCAGCCCAAAAACCGCGAGAATGCCTTGCGCAACCTCAAGTCAATCCTCTACAACAAGGAGTTGCAACACCGCAAGGAAGAGCAACGCAAAATCGAGGACTCGAAAAAGAAAATAGAGTGGGGTAGCCAGATTCGCAGTTATGTGTTTGACGACCGCCGCGTGAAGGATCACCGAACCGGTTTCCAAACCAGTGACGTGGGCGGTGTGATGGACGGTGACCTGGACGGCTTTATCAAGGCCTATCTGATGGAGTTTGCCGGCGAGTGATTCTTAAGTGATTGAGCCAATACCTCAAAGAAGCCCGGTGATGAAAGATAAACTGACTATTGTGAAGGTGAGTGGGAAAATCGTTGAGAATCCCGACGCCCTGAAGACCTTTATCAAGAGATTTACGGCCATTAGTGGCAAAAAACTGTTGATTCACAGTGGAGCCGACTTCGCCTCGAAGTTTGGAAACAAAATGGGGGTGAACACACGCATGATTGGCGGCAGGCCTGTGGTCGACGACAACACCCTGCAGTTGCTCACAATGGTCTATGCCGGATTGGTGAACAAGCAACTGGTATCGTTGCTGCAGTGGCACAAGGTGAATGCCTTGGGAATTACCGGGGCCGACATGAACGTGATGCAGAGCGTGAAACATGTGCCCAACAACATGGGCTGGACCGGAGACGTGAAGCAAGTGAATGCTCAGGCCCTGTCGGCAATTTTGGATTCCGGGGTGGTGCCCGTGCTTGCGCCCCTCACCCACGACGGAAAGGGCAACCTGTTGTTCAACGAGACCGATGCCATGGCTGCCGAGGCCGCCAAGGCTTTGGCGCTCCGCTATGATGTGCAACTCATCTATTGTTTTGAAAAGAATGGAGTGTTGCTCAATCCAGCCGACCCCGACAGTGTGGTGGCGGTTCTCAAGCGCACCCAGTACAAGAATCTTCGCGAGATGGAAATCATCAAGGATTGGTTCATCAACAAACTGGACAACGCATTCTCGGCCATTGATCATGGCGTGAAAGAGGTAATCATCACGAATGCGGCCAATCTGGGCAACTCTGAACTGGGAACCCACATCCGTCCCATAGTACGTACAGCAACCGAACAAACAACCCCTAAAAGAACAAAATAATGAGAGTAGCAATTGTTGGCGCCAGCGGCGCCGTGGGTCAAGAGTTCATGCGTGTGCTCGATGAGCAGAATTTTCCAGTCGACGATTTGGTGCTGTTTGGCTCCAAACGTAGTGCGGGACGCATTTTCACATTTCGTGGCGAAGACTATGTGGTGAAGTTGCTTCAGCACAACGACGATTTCAAGGATATCGACATCGCATTTGTCTCGGCCGGTGCGAAGACTGCCGTTGAGTTTGCCCCCACCATCACAAAGCATGGTTGCACGATGATTGACAACAGCAGCGCCTTCCGCATGGATGACGACGTGCCTCTGGTAGTCCCCGAGGTCAATGGCGACGATGCGCTCAATGCTCCGCGGCACATCATTGCCAATCCCAACTGCACCACAATCATCCTGGTGGTGGCGCTCAAACCCCTGGACCGCATCTCACACATCAAGAATGTGCAGGTGGCCACTTATCAGGCGGCCAGTGGCGCAGGGCTGGAGGCCATGGATGAATTGGCATTGCAGCAGGCCGAGATTGCCCACGGCAAACTCGACACCACGGTGAAGCATTTCCAGCATCAGTTGGCTTATAATGTGATTCCTCACATCGACATCTTTGGGGCTGCCGACTACACCCGCGAGGAGGCGAAAATGTACCACGAGACTCGCAAAATCATGCACAGCGACATCCGAGTGAGCGCCACGTGCGTGCGTGTGCCCGTGATGCGTGCCCACAGCGAGGCCGTGTGGATTGAGTGCGAACAACCCATCACCCCCGATGAGGCGCGCGCGGCGTTCCATTTGGCACCTGGACTGGTGGTGATGGATGAGCCCAGGGCCAACGTATATCCCATGCCCATCCTTTGCACAAGCAGCGACCCTGTGTATGTGGGCCGCATCCGTGAGGATTTCAGTAGCGATAATGGGTTGACTTTCTGGCTCGTGGGAGACCAAATCAAGAAGGGAGCG
>CACZNP010000277.1 GCA_902782545.1 uncultured Bacteroidales bacterium | reverse complement strand
GACCAATGGCGCGAGCCGAACGCAGAGATTGAGCTTGTTCAAACTATGCTGAGGCGAAGCCCATTGACGCCGAAGGAGCGGGTGGCCGAAGGCATAACCGTCGCCGCTGGGTGTTGACGTCCATTGATGCCCTCATGATTGGATTCATTCGGCTGGCTTGATGGCCCTGCGACAGCGGTTGTTGAAAAACAAATTCACCAAAAACAGGTGTAAGTGGCGAGAAAATCACTATCTTTGTAATCAAATACTTTTTGTTACAATTTTAGTTTCTAACTCAGATGATAAACAATTTAAAACTGCCAAAATGGAGTTATTCCGTTTTCTTGACGCTTGCAACGCTCGGGGCTGCCCTGCTGAGCAGTTGTGACGAAGATAACGGAATGCCGTACTACGACGACAAGTCGCTGGACGTGCCCTACCTCTTCAGCGAGGGGTACCAAGACGAAATCCAGTACCCCTATGAACTCTCCACACCGCTTTCCGACTGGCTGTCGCTTGTTCGCGACGAGGTGAAAGTGTGCAAGTTGAGCATTCCCGGCACTCACGACAGCATGACCGGGATGGGTTTCTACACCCCGGTTGTGAAGTATTTCTCCAACATCATGGCCATCAGCCAGGTCTCGACCTTTGCCGAGCAGATGTCGTGTGGCATGCGTTTCTTCGACTTCCGCCCCGTGGTGGCTATCGACACCCTCGTCAAGGAGCCTCAAGACCGGCAAATCCTGCGCCTCGCGCACGGCTTCACCGAGGTGAATGTGTCGTTGGAGGAATCCATCGACTGGATGCAGCAGTTCCTCAAGGTGCACCCCTCGGAGTTCTTCATCGTGAAGATCCAGGCCGACAATGGCATGGAAAGCCAGCAAAACTGGACCACTTTGCTCAACAAGGTGCTCTCGAAGCCCAAGTACAAAGGGCTGTTTGTCGAGAGTTGGCGGCCCAACATCACCGTGGGCGAGATGCGTGGCAAGATTTTGTGGCTCAGCCGCTACGACCTCCGGTCGGTCAACTCCGCGTTCCACTATCCCATTGCCTACTGCGACTGGCCCGACGAGGACCCCGATGTGGATGAGGAGGTGCATCCCGATCAACAGCGCAGTTGCGCCATCTACAACATGGAGGATGAGAACATCAAAGCCACGCTCTATAAGCAAGACTACTACAAGACAACGAGCGAGAAGCGCATGGCAACCAAGATTGCGACCGTGCTCGCCATGATGAAGAGCGCGCGCGAGGCCACCGCGAGCGACGAGAACATCTGGATCGTGAACCACTGCTCGGCTTATACCGAGGTTTCGGCGCGAGGATATATCACCAACGCCTCTAACCTGCACCCCAAGGTGATCGAAGACCTGCTTGCCAACGAGGGCACAGTGGGCATTATGCCCATGGACATGTCGTGCCACGACTACGTGCACTGTATCATCAACGGCGGCACTCCCTACACCAGCGACTACCTCTACGGATTCTATCCGCGCAGCCAGTCGCTGACCAACCTGCTGGTCATGTCGAATAAGAAGTTTTTTAAATAATCAATATGCTTGGAATCGTCATGAAACAGTTCAGTCATTTCATATCACAGTTTTGCCGTGTGGCAACAGTGGTTGCGACAATAGCGCTCTTGACACCTGCCATGAGTGCACAGGAAATCAAAAACCTGAAACTTCACAGCGAGAACGGCATGTTGAACCACCTTGCCGTGGGAATCCAGTCGGGTTTGGGCGGCACCGGTATCGACGTGGCGATGCCCCTGCACCGCATCGTCACCGTGCGTGCCGGCATCGTGGGCAATGCCGTGGGCGACATCAAGTTCAAGGCCATCAACACCGCCAGCGAAATCACGCAGACGCAACTCGTCGAGGATGACGCCATCAAGCGGTCAAAGATGGTCGACAAGGTGGAACTCGCCATCAAGCCGCGTTTCTGGAACGCCTTTGTCCTGGCCGAGGTGCATCCTTTCCCGACGCCATTCTATTTTGCCGCCGGAATCTTTGCCGGCAACCGCACCTTCCTGCACTTCCGCAACACCAACGACGGGGCACTGCAATCGCTCTACGATGCCAATCAAAAGGTGGAGGACTACAACGCCCAGTTCCACACCAACTATCCGCCGTTGGGGCTCAAGTTTGGCGACTACGTGTTCACCGCCGATGAGAACTACAACATCGACGTGAAGATGAAGACATGGGCCGTGAAGCCCTATCTGGGCATCGGCTTCGGGCAAAGCATGGCGCGCCACCACCGCGTGAGCGTAGCCCTCGATGCCGGCCTCCTGTTCTGGGGGGCACCTGAATTTGTGCTCAACAACGGCAAGAAAATCAAATCGACGTCAAAGGAATCGGGCCTCACCCACTTCATCTCATGGTTCAGTGCCTACCCCATGATACAGATGCGCATCGCCTACAAGTTTTTCTGACGCGCCGCGCGTGACAAACCACTGCCAAGCAACCTCATTCTCGGTGATAG
>CACZNP010000276.1 GCA_902782545.1 uncultured Bacteroidales bacterium | reverse complement strand
TTTGTTACAACACCATATCGGCTTTGCTTGCACAGGCCCGCAAGCGCATTCCACAACGCCGCAATTTCAAGGGTGATGAGGTGACCAGTGATCATGCGAATGATGGCGATTTGTCGAAAATCATGGACGATGCCTCGCGCAATGCTCATGCCGCGCCCGACCGCCGAACCGCTGAACACAACGTAGAGCAAAGTGCGCCCACACCGCGCCCTAATGGTGCCGGCCCCAGCGCCGGCCGTTCACGAAGCAAGGATAAAGACCAGTCCAACCCATTGACTGCTGCCGCTGCCACGCTCAAACCCATTGAACGTGCCCCGGTAACCAATCCTCACGACCCCACCGGTGAATACATCCACTACAAGTTCCCACCCCTCGATTTGTTGCAGGACATCAAGATGCGCAACAGTGTCGACAAAGAGGAACAGGATGTCAACAAACGACGCATCACCGAGACGCTGGGCAAGTATGGCATCGACATCAAGCAAATCGAGGTGCATGTGGGTCCCACGGTGACATTGTTTGAGATTATTCCCCAGGATGGTGTGCGAATCAGCAAGATTCGCAACTTGGAAGACGACATCGCACTGAGTCTTGCTGCCCTGGGCATCCGCATCATTGCTCCCATGCCTGGCCGAGGCACCATCGGCATCGAGGTCCCCAACCGCGATCCGCAATTGGTTCCCATGCGGCAAGTGCTGGAGTCGAAAGCGTTTCAGGAAAGTCATGCCAAGTTGCCCATGTGCCTGGGTTGCACGGTGAGTAACGAGGTGTTTGTTGCCGACTTGACCAAGATGCCGCACTTGCTGGTTGCAGGTGCCACAGGCAAAGGAAAATCGGTGGGCCTGAACGCCATCATCACGTCGCTCCTGTACAAGAAGGGTCCCAGTGAACTGAAATTGGTGCTCGTGGATCCCAAGCGCGTGGAATTCAGCATCTATGCCGACCTGGAGAAATATTTCTTTGCCAAAGTCCCCGGCGACGACAAAGCCATTGTCACCGACACCCAGAAAGTGGTGCGCACGCTCAACAGCCTTGTTCAAGAGATGGAGAACCGCTACTCAATCCTTGAGGAGGTGAAAGAGCGAAACATTGAGGACTATAACAAAAAGTGGAAACGCGAGTTGCGAGACCTGCGCGATGAGCATGGAGAGAAGAAATACCATTTCATGCCCTACATTGTCACCGTGGTCGATGAGTTCAGCGACATGATCATGACGGCTGGCAAGGAGGTGGAAACGCCCATTGTCCGCATTGCCCAAAAGGCGCGTGCCGTGGGCATCCACATGATTATCGCGACCCAGCGCCCCAGTGCCAACGTGATTACGGGTCTCATCAAGGGCAATTTCCCCGGGCGCATCGCCTTTGCCGTGTCGCAAATGATGGACAGCCGCATTATCATCGACCGTTCAGGGGCACAACAACTCATCGGCAGGGGAGACATGCTTTTCCAGATCGACGGTGAAATCACCCGCTTGCAGTGTCCGTTTGTCGACACTCCCGATATTGAGCGCATTTGCGACTTCATCAAGGAGCAAGAGGAAAACGACAAGAACATTGACCACGATGTGCTCATTTTGCCCGAGTATGTGGGCAATGAAGAGAGCGGCGGAGGTGAAGCCAGCACAGCCAACCTCAAGGAGCGTGACCCGCTGTTTGAGGAAGCCGTGAAATGGATTGTGCAGAGCGACACCGCATCCACTTCGTCGTTGCAACGGCGTTACGAGATTGGTTATAACCGTGCCGGTCGCATCATGGACCAGATGGAGGCGGCGGGAATTGTGGGGCCTGCCATGGGCGGTAAGCCACGCAAGGTGCTCATTACACCCCTCGATGCCGACCAATTGTTTGGTTGACCATTGCCACTGGCATGATTTTTGCTTGAATAGAACAACATGAAACGCTTTTATATACTCGTTTGGGCAGCACTGGCGGCAATGACTGTCGTGGCTCAGCCTCCTGTGCAGATGCTTGATAAGGCGGTGGCATCGTTGAAAGCCGCCGGCACGGTGACCGCCAACTACAAGGTGACTTCCGGCCAGGGAGTCAGCCAAGGAACCATTGTGCTCAGTGGCAATAAGTTCCGCTTGGTTTCCAATGACATGAAAACATGGTACGACGGAACCACCCAGTGGACCTACTCGCGTGCTACCGATGAGGTGAATATCACCACACCCAGCGCTGCCGACCTGCAGATGCTCAACCCCTATGCCGCTGCCCAAGGTTTCAAAACCAACTTCAACATGTGGAAAGCGGCAGGACAGATCCCCGGATGCTATGCCATTATGCTGATGCCCAAGTCCAAGAGCGACATCAAGCAATTGTGGCTCTACATCGCCAACGGCTCCGGCTTGCTGCAAAACGCTCATTTCAAAATGGCAAGCGGCGAGACTTTCACCATTACGCTGAGCGGTTACAAAACGCATCAAAATCTGCCTTCGTCCACATTCTCCTTCGATGCTTCGATGGTGCCTGCGGGAACCGAGGTGGTGGACTTGAGATAGCGTTTTCATCGATTGCGAATTATTGAACATAAGACCATTGCTTATTATGACTACACGTTGTTTGATTATCGGCTCTGGCCCGGCAGGCTATACCGCATCCATCTATTTGACCCGCGCAGGTGTCGACAGTGTTTTGGTCGAGGGATTACAGCCCGGAGGCCAACTCACACAAACCACCACGATTGAGAATTTTCCAGGGTTCCCCGATGGAGTTGATGCCAATGAACTGATGGACGCCATGCGACAGCAGGCCCTGAATTTGGGTGCTGTGGTGCGCAGCGACATCGTCAAGAGCATTGATTTGAGTCACCGACCGTTTGTTGCCACTCTCGATGGTGGCGAAACCATTCAGGCACAAGCCGTGATTGTGGCTACAGGTGCCAGCGCCAAGTATTTGGGGCTTGACGATGAGAAAAAATATGCCGGAATGGGTGTGTCGGCCTGTGCCACTTGCGACGGATTTTTCTACCGCAAGCGTGTGGTGGCCGTCGTTGGCGGTGGCGACACCGCCTGTGAAGAAGCCCATTACCTGAGCAAACTGGCCAGCAAGGTCTATATAATTGTGCGCAAAGACTATCTGCGCGCTTCGGCGGCGATGCAGAAACGTGTGAGTGAGCGGGAGAACATCGAAATCCTTTATAACACCAACACCGTGGGACTCTATGGCGAAGGTGGAGTGGAAGGCGCACATTTGGTGCGTCACATGGGCACTGAGCAGGAGGAACGCTTCGACCTTCCCATCGACGGTTTCTTCTTGGCCATCGGGCATCGTCCCAACACTGCTTTCCTCGACGGCCAATTGGCACTCGACGACAGCGGCTACATCAAGACCGATGGCATGACCACCGCCACCAGTGTGGAGGGTGTGTTTGCTGCTGGCGATGTGGCCGACCCCCGTTACCGCCAGGCCATAGCCGCGGCCGGTACAGGATGCCGTGCTGCCCTCGATGCCGAAAAATTCCTGGCAGCCAACGAATAATTCTTACTCAGGATACACCCAGGTGGTGTCGCCGTTTTCTTCAACGTAAAACTTGGCGTCGCCACCTAATTCGTTTTCGTCAACCGCCAAAGAGTCGTAGGCGATTTCATCTTCCTGGTATTGCATGGGCGGACGGTACTGACCTGCTGCAAGAAGGACGACAACAAACACCGACAACACAACAAACGATGCCAGCATGCCCAGGACGGCGAGCAACCGGGGCTTGTGAAACAGCCCCACCACACACATGATGCTCGCAACGATCCACACCAAAAACATCACATCGGGCAACACAAACAGCAACAACGGAATGAGCAGCAGCAAGGCAAAGCCAAATGTGCCCCACTTGTTGCGGAGCAACCAAGGTTGCTTTTTCTCGGGTTGGGGCAGGGGAGGTAAAGACGGATTCTCGTTCATGGCAATCGCAGTTTATGGTTTTTCTACGCAAATTAAACAAAAAAATCGCGGGTACACAAATCCACAAGCCCATCGTTTTTTTTGTAGTTCCCGTTTTTTGTGCGAAAGTGCTTTGTGATGAACACCCTCACTGTTCGCGAGAAGCCAGGTGCAGACATTTTTCCTGAGCGAGCCCAAGCAAAGAATTGAATTCAATTCAATATTCTCAACAATACCTGAAATTCTTCTGAAAATTGTGAGATTTAAATTGTGCTTGTGGTTTTTTTTATGTATATTTGCGTAGTGTTATTTTTGATAAACC
>CACZNP010000275.1 GCA_902782545.1 uncultured Bacteroidales bacterium | reverse complement strand
AGGGCGTGAGCGCAAAGGTCATCACCGCGGCCATTCTGGCTGGCGACAGTTACCCATCCACACCCATTGGCATCAATTTGCCTAACAGTAACTGGATCCGTGCGGCACACGGCTCCAAGTCGGTCACCCTTGAAAATATCACCGACGCTTACGACGAAGTGGCCAACGGATCTGGACTCAACGAGGAATTCGCCTTTAGCCAAGTGGAAATTGACTTGATGAAGAAGCACCTCACGCTGGCCGACAAACTCCACACCGACCTGCACGAGTGCCTGGGACACGCCAGCGGACAACTGCTGCCGGGTGTGGACCCCGATGCGCTCAAAGCCTACGGGTCGACTCTCGAAGAAGGACGCGCCGACTTGTTCGCCCTCTATTATCTGGCCGATCCCAAACTGGTGGAACTGGGCATTTTCGACAGCCCCGACGCCTACAAGGCTGAGTACTACAAGTACATCATGAACGGACTCATGACGCAACTCTACCGCATCGAGCCGGGCAAAAACATCGAGGAAAGCCACATGCGCAATCGCAAGTTCATCAGCGAATGGTGCTTGCAAAAGGGGAAGAAGAACAAGGTCATTGAACTGGTGAAACGCAAAGGAAAGACCTATGTCAAAATCAACGACTACGAGAAACTGCGCGGCCTGTTCGGGGAACTCCTGGCCGAGGTGCAGCGTATCAAGAGCGAGGGCGACTTTGAGGCCGGACGCAAACTCGTTGAGACCTATGGAGTGAAAGTCGACCCCAAACTCCATGCCGAGGTACTCAAGCGCTACAACACTCTCGACATCGCACCCTACAAGGGATTTGTCAATCCCATCTACAAACCCGTCTTCGACAATGCAGGCAACATCACCGACGTGAAAGTCACTTACGGAGAGAACTATGTGGACCAAATGCTCCGCTACAGCCGCGACTATTCGCCACTCACCAAGTGAGCCGGTCTATTTAATTAGAATGTGAACGGCACCCCAAGAGTCTTGTCACAGGCTTTTGGGGTGCTGCTTTTTTCGGGCTATAATTGATGCCGCAGGAGCGAGCGATACGCAGTGTCGAGTGTGTGGGTTGAACACCGGGACCACTGCTACCCCACCGCAAGCGCCAATCCCCTCTATACAAAGGCTCACTTACTTCTGGAACTGAAACAACAGAAAACACAACAGCCCAGAGTGAAAGACTCTGGGCTGTGGATAGTTGTGGCGTTTTAACGCGCGACAGCAATCACTCGTCGATACGGACAAAACTCATTTCGTCATTACCGTCGTTCAAGGTGAGTTGGTCGTTGGTCAACTTTGTGATGGTGAGCTTCACGTCTTTGAAGTTCTTCATCAATTCCTCAAAGTTGGGCTTCATCTCTTTGAGAAACTCGGGCTCAATCAGAGCACGCATCGTCTTGTTCATTGACTCATTCATGCCTTCGAAGTTCATATCCTCTACCTCGGTAGTGATATTGTCTGTGTCGCAGACAATGTGCAATTGGTCGCCGGTATTTTCCCAGGTCCCTTGGGCCGTGCTACCTATGGTTACACTCATCTTGGTTTCTTCGTCAATATTTCCACTCAAGTCAAAGCCCACTCCTACTTCGAGGACCGAATTATTTTGAATGTCGAACAAAAGAATCATGGTTCCTGATAACCCGCTTTCAGTCATGGGCATGGTAATGGCCCATTGTCCAATGAGGTTTTGCGCAGTGGCTGCGAGTGTCATCGCTGCCAAGGCAAGGAGGCTGAATAGTTTTCTTGTTTTCATTGTTGTGTTTTGCTAAAAATAATGTAATTAATCACTTTAATGAGTTCTTCTTTGGGATAAAGGCCGGTGACGGCTTGCGGCTCGCCCTGTGTGGGGCAGAACAGAATCATTGGGATGCTGCGAACCTCGAAGGCTTGCGCTATGTCGGGGTTCTCATCCACGTCGATGGCGTAGAAATCTATCTCCCCGCTGTACTGGGCAGCAAGTTCTTCGAGGATAGGCGCCAGCCTGCGGCAAGGGCCGCACCAAGTGGCGTTGAAGT
Source organism: uncultured Bacteroidales bacterium (assembly GCA_902782545.1). Classification (GTDB taxonomy): domain Bacteria; phylum Bacteroidota; class Bacteroidia; order Bacteroidales; family Muribaculaceae; genus Sodaliphilus. The sequence continues at coordinate 5,486 of CACZNP010000275.1, read as the reverse complement.
CAACGATGGCGGGGCGCTTGGCCAAAAATCGCCACTCGTCGGCAGTGTAGTCGGCCACTAGTTGTGCGAAATCGGCTTGGCTGATTTTGTTCACCTTGCCTTGCACGATGGTCACGGTCGATTCGGGCTTCGCAATGCCTTGTTGTGTCGGTGTCGGTTGTTGCTTCTCGGTTTGCTGCGCGCAGGCAGTGATTGCGGTGCACAGGGCAAGGGCCAAGAGGATGTGATGGATGTTCAAAATAATATATGCTAAAGGTGTGATACTATTATTCTTCGACTCGTGGATTGATTCACTGGTGCTGGCGACGCAGCAGGTCGTTCACGGTCTTCACAGGATTGAAGGTGTCGACGGGAACCTCCACAAAAACGGTGTTCCAATCGCTCATCGAGCCATTCCACAAGCCTGGCAGTTCCAGGGCTTTGATTTCGACTCCACCCTTCGACTTGAGACTGATGAGACCAGTCTCGGGGTCAACGAACTTCTTGAGGTCGTACTTTCGGCCCTGGTAATCCTTCACATAGCACACCAAGTCCACAGGATTGAAGTGCGTGCCGCTCTTCATCATCTCCACGGCAGCGGAGTCGGCAGGGTCGATTTGCGCGGCTTCAAGAATCTGGGGCGAGTAACTGCCATCGGAATTATAGGCCAGATAGGGCCCGCCGCCGGGTTCGCCCTCGTTACGAACCATGCCACACACGCGGATGGGACGGTCGAGTTTGCGGCGCAAGTATTCGGCCAATTGCTCATCGGTCATCTGGGCAGTGAGCGGCGAGTGGGTCGACAAATAATCTTCCACAAACTGCAACATCTTGGCCAACTCATCGTGACTGGCGCCGGCATCCAGTTTTTCAAGGAAGAACTTGATGTGTTGCTGAATCTCAATGAGGTAGCCGGCAATGACTTTCTTGTAGCGTGTGGTCACGTTGCGAAGACGCAAGGGCACCACATTGTCGATATTCTTGATGAAAATCACATCGGCTTCGCGCTCATTCAGGTTTTCAAGCAGCGCGCCATGACCAGCCGGACGGAAAAGCAGTGACCCGTCGGCCTCGCGATAGGGTGTGTTGTCGGTATTGGCGGCAACGGTGTCGGTCGACGGTTTTTGCTCGCTCATGGTCACATGATAGGTGACTCCCCACACTTTCTCCATTGTGGGCACTTTGGCCTTCAAAATCTTTTCAAACTCCTTACGGTGCTCGGGCGATACGGTGAAGTGCAGGTTCACTTGACGATTCTTGTCGGCAGCATACTGGGCGCCTTCCTCCAAATGCTCCTCTACGGGGGTGTGGACGGTGCCGGCCGCAGCACGGTGGAACTTGAGCAGTGCCTTGGGTAGCGCGCCATAGTTGAGCCCGCGGGCATCGAGCAAGGCGGCCGCCACGTCAACGTAGCGATGAGCCTCAATCAATTCCTTCACATCCTTTTTATGGATTTCCACACAGGCCTTGTTGAGCAACGGATAAAAGGCGAAATGCTCGATATGGGCAAAGAATTGTTTTTCAAAATCGGTCTCAGGCTCGGCTTTCTGTGCTGTCACAAAAGCGAAAATGTCCTTGAACATGCGACTCGCAGCACCCGAGGCGGGCACAAACTTCTCTATCGTGCCGTCGGTGGCCTGAAACTGTCGCCACGACTTGATGGCACGTGCTGTGGCTTCTTCGTCCAAACGCACGATACCATTCCCTACTGTCGCTACCGACTCCAATTTCAAAAAAGGGAAGCCCGAGGCAAAACGGGCCAGTTGATGGTCTATCATTTCGGGGGTAATACCCTTTTTCTCCATCTGTAATTTGTCGTCCTTGGTCATCATGACATGAAATATTGGGGTTTATGGTTATTTACAATCGTCAAAGATAGTAAATTGTCGCCAATCGTTTGCACGATTGTGTCAAAAAAATTAATTTTGTCCTCAAAATGAACCTCGCAAGGGAAAAAATGACTGAAGGATATTTCGACAACAACGAAAAGCGAATGGTTGTGGTGTTGGTGCGCGAACTGCTGCGCCGCCACCGCGACTTGGTAAGCCGTAACGATATCAACAGTGTGCACCGCATCATCAAGAATGGTGTGGAGCAAGGACTGTTCAAGCGAGACCGATACGGCATCAACCCCACCATACGACACCTGCGCACTGCATTGCTACTCTCTGAGTCCATAGCACCCGACCGCAACATGGTGATTGCCACCCTACTCTACAATCTGTGCCGGGGCGACTATCTCAACGAGCAAAAAGTGGCGCAGTTGTTCAACGACGACATCGCACGGCTCGTGCACGGCCTGCTCAATGTGGGACTGCTCTACAAAAAACAGGCTGCCGTTCGCGACGACAACTTCCACAAGTTGTTGCTGTCATTTGCCGAGGATATACGCGTGATCATCATCATGATTGTCGACCGCTTGGCTCTGATGCGCGAAATCAACCATCATCCCAACGAGCAATTTGTTCACGACATCGCTTCCGAGTCACGCTATCTCTATGCACCGTTGGCTCACCGGATGGGACTCTACACCATCAAATCCGAACTTGAGGATTTGTCACTCAAATACCTGAACCGCAAGGTCTATAATCAAATTGCCGAAAAACTGAGCGAGACCAAGGAAGGACGCGAACAATACGTCGACGATTTCATCGCACCCATCAGGCAAGCGCTCAATGAGGCAGGGCTGCACTTCGAAATCAAGGGACGCACCAAGTCCATCAACAGCATCTGGAACAAAATGAGGAACAAGGATGTGGACCTGAACGGCATGTACGACTTGTTTGCCATCCGCATCATACTCGACACTCCGCCCGACAAGGAGAAAAAAGAATGTTGGATTGTCTACTCAATCGTCACCGACATATACACGGCCAACACCTCCAGGCTCAAGGACTGGATCACCATTCCCAAGTCTAACGGATATGAATCCCTCCACATCACCGTCAAGGGACCCGACGACAAGTGGGTCGAAGTGCAAATCCGCACCAAGCGAATGGACGAAATTGCCGAACGGGGACTTGCAGCGCACTGGCGCTACAAGGGAATCAAGAGCGAGGACAATCTGGACGTGTGGATGAACAACGTGCGCGAGGTGCTGGAGGCAGGAAGCGATGGGCAAATGGAACTCATTCGCTCCTTGAACATGAACATCTACGATGAGGAGGTCTTTGTGTTCACACCAAAAGGCGACCTGTTCAAACTGCCCATGGGCGCCACTATTCTCGACTTTGCCTTCCACATCCACAGCAAGGTGGGAAGCACATGCATAGGCGGTAAAGTTGATGGGAAAAACCAAAAACTGAACTACAAACTCAAGAGTGGCGACACCGTGGAAATCATCACGTCGTCCACTCAAACGCCGCGCCTGGACTGGCTCAATTTTGTTGTCACCAGCAAGGCACGAAACAAAATCAAGCAAGCGGTGAACGAGGCCAGGGCACGACAGGCCGACATGGCAAAAGAAATGGTGCAACGCCGATTCAAGAACCGCAAAATCGAACTCGACGAAGCCATGCTCTCGCGCCTGATCAAGAAGATGGGCTACAAAACCACCACCGACTTCTACGTGGCAATCAATGGGGGCACTTTGGATGTGAACACCGTGGTGGAACAATACGAGGCTTTCGTGGCAAAATACAACGAGAGCAATACTGTCATGCACGGTACCGCCGAAGACTTTGTGCTGCAAAGCAACGTGCGGGAAGAACGCTCGGCCGACGACATCTTGGTCATTGGAAACAACGTCAAGGGCATCAACTACAAACTATCGAAGTGCTGCAACCCCATCTACGGAGATAAGATTGTGGGATTCATCGCCAGCGACGGAGCCATCAAGATTCACAGGGCCGATTGCGGAAATGTCCGACACCTACTGGCAAAATATCCCTACCGCATGATCAAAACGCAATGGTCGGGAAAAATCGGTGCGCAGTTTGCAGCAACCATCAAGGTGGTGGGCAAGGACGACATTGGCATTGTCTCGACCATCACATCGGTCATCAACAAAAACGGCGACACGCAGTTGCGCAACGTCAGCATTTCGTCGCAAGGAGGCATGTTCGAGGGCTACCTCGTCATCACCGTGGGCAGCATCGACATGCTCGACGAACTCATCAAGAAAATCCTCACCGTCAAGGGGGTGAAACAAGTCGACAGGGTTTAACCCTCACTCAATGGAGTCGCGGAAGCAGATGTGGCAAAACGTGCGTTTGCGTTTCTCGGCATCAGCACGTGTCACTGGTTTTATGACTTTGGTACATCCCACAATGCCCGCGCAACCGTCATTGGCATGAAAACGCTTGGAACCGCTCCCAGTGCAAATGTACACCGTGTCGATAGGCTGGACACTCGAGATATCGACACGTCCCTGCGACTCTTCTTCGGTTTCGGAGCAGGCCACGGCCACAAAGGCAACCAAGGCTATGAGCAGAAGTTTCTTCATTTTCAATCAGTTTTGATACTTTGAGCGGACTAAGATAGCACTTTTTCCCTAACCCACCAAATATCACACACTTCTAAAAAAAAACGATAGGGCTCCGCAATTGCGAAACCCTATCGAACTTGTATCTTCAATTTCTTGTCGCATACCCTTCCGTCAAGGCCTAGGCGGCGGCTAACAGATGTTGACAATCAGCCACTTATAGGTTTATCGTAAAGTACTGGCACCTCTTTTGGGGCTCATTATGCCTATTCTGCACGTTCAAACGTGATTTTACAGCAGATTATTCTATTTCTATGTCATATCCTCTAAATTGGAATTTACTTGTATAGATGATTAATCACTTCTTGAAGTCTGGTCAAAAATATCCCTGCGTGAGCACCATCCATCTGTGTATGGTGGAATTGAAAAGATATAGGAAGTTCGTACCGAAACCACCTCTTCCTGTATCGTCCCCATATCATAAAGGGGTTGTTAAAAATCCCACTATTCATGCCAACGGCTCCGTCAATCTCTGCATCTATAATGGCCGATGTGCCAATAACCATAGATTTGTCCGACAAGTTTCTGTCTGTGCAACTTTCAGCAACCATCAATGTGTATTCCATATACTGCTGTCGGAACTTTTCTATGTCTTCGGTAAAGAGGATGTCACAAGAAGACACCTCGCCCTCTTTGTTCTTGACGATGGTATTGACAGCAAGACAGTCGTACTGCATTAACTTGTTGCCGACAGGCAGGAGATAGAACTCTTTGATGGAAGAAGCGGCTTTGCCAATACACCAGTCTAACAGCATGTTGAACTTGTATCCCTTCTTCTGGCTTATTCTTACCAATCGCGTGACATCAATCGTCTTGAAGAATGTGACCATCGGATTTGGAGCCTTCATCCATAATTCAAAGGCTTGGGCTCGGCTAGTGTCTTTTGGATTTACTTCACGCATAAATTCTTTTTATCTGTTATTCTTATTCCTTTGCGACTATATACGAGCAATATTTACTCAGCAGATTGGCTAATGGGAGGTCTCCTTTCTTGAATCGCTCCGCATCAAGTTTCAACAATCTT
>CACZNP010000274.1 GCA_902782545.1 uncultured Bacteroidales bacterium | reverse complement strand
TGCGACAATGTGTTTGACAACATTGAACAGGACAACACGCATGATATTTACTCCTACTTGCGCAGCAATTCCAAGGTGACATTACGGTTAGCGCGTAATCAGTACTTTAACTCGGCAGATTAAATCGTCTCTTGACGCAATAAATCATGGTTCTCAGCCGTTTAATATACAGAATTTCTTGTTTCGGCAATCGATAATCATTGCATTTGTGTTCAAGTAAACAATAACAAAAGGAATCATTTACAAAATAAAACATACAACTATGAAACGAACTGTATTGACGCTGTTTTCAGCAACTGTGTTAGCATGCACGATGCACGCTTACGATTTTATGGTTGACGGGATTGCATATAACATCATCTCATCGGACTGTGCGGAAGTAACCTTTATGGGTGCCAAAGCAGGACAAGAACCCTACAAGGGGGACTTGTCCATTCCTGAATCTGTGACAAATGACGGTACCAATTATCGGGTGACCAAATTGGGCGACTATTGCTTCATCAGCAATACCGGATTGACCTCGGTGAAACTGCCTGAATCCATCGAGATGATAGGCAAAGGTGTATTCATGTACGACACCGCTATCGAAACCCTTACGCTGCCAAAAAGCGTGAAACAAATCGGTGAATTCTTCCTTTCGGGCAGCTCCATCCGAGAGTTGCATTGCGGCATGGTGGATCCGGCTGCTGTGGTCCTTGATGAGAATGCCCTCCAAACCTATTCCACCGATTTTTACCATGATCATCAATTAGACAAGATTTTTGTCCCCGCAAAATCGATGGAGAAGTATCTTGCCAATTACCTGTGGAGGCATTTCGACAAGGCTACAAGCAACACACACGTGCTGTGCGAGGAAACGGGAGAACCGTTCGAGGTGGATGGAATCCAATACGCGTCCATCGATGAGACATCTAACGAGGTGGCCATCATCGAGCGTGATGATTACGTTAAATGCCAAGGAAATATAATCATCCCAACGACCGTCACCCAAGATGGCAAGTTATACCAGGTGACCCGAATCAATCGCAGGGCGTTCATGGAGAGTCATGAATTAAAGAGTGTTGTTCTGCCCGAGACACTTGAGTCCCTCGGAGAAGAGGCTTTTATACGTTGCAACAACCTTGAGAGCGCCCCAATCCCATCGGGAGTCACACAAATTCCTGATGGGGCATTCAATCAATGCAAACTCAAAGAATTGGTCATCTCGGATGCGGTGACCTCAATAGGCAAGCAAGCGTTTTACTTATGCCCATTGGAGAGTCTGACGCTCGGCAAGAACTTGTTGAGTGTTGGAGAGGAAGCCTTGACTCTCAGCAACTTGAGCGAGTTGTATCACCGCCGTTCACGTCCCTACATTTTCTCCGACAATGCATTGAAGTGGCACAATTATTCGGGATGCACACTTTACGTGCCAATGGGGACAGAACAAATCTTTTGGTTGACCTCGCCTTGGAATGGGTATATGAAAATTGAGGAAATCGACATGAGTTCGTCCCAAACAGCAAAGCCCAAGAAGAAAGGCGATGTGAATGAAGACGGGGAAGTGAGCGTTGCCGACATCACATCGCTGGTGGACATCGTCATGCAGAACGCGGAATGATTGCGTCCAGGACAGTGAACCAAGACGTAAACACAGGGGTGCCTCGGTAGTGGTGCCCCTGTTTTAATGAAAAAGTCATTGCGCTATCGGCGCGGGAATGACAACTCGCGTTTGGATAATTTTTGCAAAAAAAAGGGGCAAAACGGTTTGAATATTGTTGGAGTGAAAAATATTTTGTATTTTTGTGAGTTAAATAGGAGTATTTCCATCCTCCGTAACGGAGGTGATAAAAGGCTTACAACAAAAACAAAAAGATAACGACATGAAATTCAACATCCAAAGCAAATTGTTGCTCTCGCGGCTCAATGCGGTGAGCAAGGTAGTGAGTTCAAAAAACGCGTATGCGATTCTCGACAATTTCCTGTTTGAACTGACCAATGACCATCTCATCATCACGGGCAGCGACATGGAAACACGGCTCACAACCAATGTGGAGGTGCAAGACGCTGAAGGCAGCGGCAAGTTTGCTGTCGATGTGAAACGTACCATCAACCTGCTCAAGGAGTTGCCCGACACCGGCATGAGTTTTGAGGTGAACGAAGAAACGCTGGAAGTGCAAATCAAATACGTGAGTGGCCACTCGAAATTACCCGCACTCAACGGAGAGGATTATCCGGTAAAGGCCGCCAGCACCAGCGAGGTTAAGCACTTCAGCCTGCCAGCCAAGAATGTGGCCGATGGCATTTCACGCACGATTTTTGCCGTAGGCACCGACGATATGCATCCGCAATTCATGGGTGTTTACTGGGACATCAAGCCTGATATGATCATCTTTGTGGCCAGCGACTCGCACAAATTGGTGAGATACAAACAGACTAAGGTTGCCCCCAATTTTGAGCGGTCGTTCATTCTGCCCTCAAAACCCGCTGCTATCTTGAACAGCATCATCGACAAAGGCAGTGTGGAACCTGTGGCCATCTCGGTCGACGAGACCAGCGCCACATTCGAAACCAAGGATTTTGCCCTTTCATGTCGCTTTGTCAACGGTCGTTATCCCAACTACAATTCGGTCATCCCCGAGAACAATCCCTATAGCGTTCTCATTGACCGTGTGACCCTGCTCAACGCCCTTCGCCGTGTGTCGGTGCTTGCCAGCGTGGGTGGTCTCATCAAGTTCCAGTTGGATGAGAATAGCATTTTGCTCACCTCTCAAGACATTGATCATGCAACCAGTGCCGAAGAAACCGTCACCTGCGAGTACAGCGGTCAACCCATGATCATCGGCTTCAAGAATGTGGACATCATCGAGGTCTTGAACAACCTTGACTCGGAATCGGTTTACATCAAGTTGCTCGATCCTGCACGAGCAGGCATTTTCCTTCCCAGCGAGCAAAACGAGGGTGAGGATCTGCTCATCCTGCAAATGCCCATGATGATTTGACAATTAGTTCTCACACCCACATTGCACAGATTTCACAAAATAATTGGGGAATCTGTGCAATTTAAATAAGTAACAGAATCGACAGCATGGAATTGAAACTGAAAAATCCCATTATCTTTTTTGATGTGGAATCAACAGGGCTCAACATCACAACCGACCGCATTGTGGAGATTTCTTATGTCAAAATCTATCCCAATGGCCGAGAAGAACGACACACCTACTTGGTCAACCCTGAGATGCCCATTCCCCAGCAAGCCGTCAACGTGCATCACATCACCGACGAAATGGTGAAAGACGCACCCGTCTTCAAGCAGTTGGCTCGCACACTGGCAAGTGTCTTCGAAGGCTGCGACATTGCCGGTTTCAACAGCAATCAGTTCGACATTCCATTGCTGGCCCAAGAAATGAACCGGGCGGGTGTGGAGTTTGATGTGTCGCGCAGGCGTTTCATCGATGTGCAGACCATTTTTCACAAGAAAGAGAAGCGCGACCTGGAGGCCGCCTACCGTTTCTATTGCGGCAAAGAGATGGAAAACCACCATTCATCGATGTGCGACGCCCAAACCACCTACGAGGTGCTCAAAGGCCAACTCGACCGATACCCCGATCTCGAGAATGATGTCGAATTCCTTTCGCAGTATTCGTCACACAACAACAAAGCAGACCTTGCCGGTCGTTTCATCTATGATGAGCAAAGGCGTGTGGTGGTCAACTTTGGGAAATACAAGGGACAAGTATTGGCCGAGGTGCTGAAGAAAGACCCAAGTTACTACAGTTGGATGATGCGTAGTGACTTCGCCGAGAACACAAAGCAAGTGCTCACGCGCGTAAAGATGAATCTCAACCCGTAAACCCAGCACCATTATGCTCAAAGGAAAACATATAATTCTGGGCATCACAGGGGGTATTGCCGCCTACAAAGCCGCCAGTCTTGTGCGTCTGCTGGTCAAGGCAGGTGCCGAGGTGCAAGTTGTGATGACCCCCAATGCAAAAGAGTTTATCACGCCGGTAACTCTTTCGACCCTCAGTGGCAAACCGGTTATCAGTGAGTTTTTCACCGCCAACACTGGCCAGTGGAACAGTCATGTGGATTTGGGATTGTGGGCCGATGCCATGATTGTTGCCCCCGCCACTGCCTCAACCATCGCCAAGATGGCAACCGGGGTGGCCGACAACATGCTGGTGACCACCTATTTATCGGCAAAGGCACCGGTATTTGTCGCTCCGGCAATGGATTTGGACATGATGCGACATCCCAGCACAGTCCGCAACCTGCAACTGCTTCGCAGTTATGGCAACCATATCATTGAGCCGGCAGCCGGCGAACTGGCCAGTCATCTCATTGGCAAAGGACGCATGGAAGAGCCTGAGAATATAGTGAAAGTGCTCGATGACTTCTTTGCGGCTTCGCAGGACCTGGCCGGTCGCAGGGTGCTCATCACCGCAGGGCCCACGGTTGAGAAAATCGACCCCGTGCGGTACATCAGCAATTTCTCATCAGGAAAGATGGGTTTTGCGTTGGCACAGGAGAGTGCCCGCCGTGGAGCCCAAGTGACGCTTGTGGCAGGGCCCGTGTCGCTGCAGGTCGATGAACCGAACATTGAGCGGGTGAATGTGACCAGTGCCGATGAAATGCACGATGCGGTGGCAGAGCGTGTCGCTGGTGCCGATGT
>CACZNP010000273.1 GCA_902782545.1 uncultured Bacteroidales bacterium | reverse complement strand
TAGAATTCCAATAGGTGTCAAGTCTTGTGGCGCAGCCTCGATGATGAAAAAAGCTCACCGAACACTATGAACTGCACCCCAAAAGTTTTGTGTCCAACTTTTTGGGGTCACTTCATTGTTGGGCCGCGGCTTTTTTGGGGTATGCTTGAATGGCAACTCTATATGATATAGTGCTTGAATTCCTTCAGGATTGGTTTCCGAGTCGCTTTTTTGGAATATTTAATACTTTGATTTGAGGGAAATGACTTATTTTTGTAAGTTAAACCATCAGCAGAATAGACGATGAAACGTATATTTGCCATATTTGCAGCAGTGAGTGTTGCGCTTTGTGCCCTTGCCGAGGGTTATGCGCAGGCAACATTTCCTGTCCAAAGCCATGATTTTGGCACCATTTTGGAGAAAAACGGACCGGTGAGCACAACCTTTGAGTTTGTGAACACGGGCGACAAGCCGCTAATCATTGTTGAGGCGATCGCCTCGTGCGGATGTACTCGCCCCGAATATCCCACCCGTCCCATCAAACCCGGCAAAAAGGGAAAAATCAAAGTCACCTACAGCCCACAGGGCCGTCCAGGCTCCTTCAGCAAAACCATCAAAGTGAAAACGAATGGCCGTGAGCGTGTCACCACACTTACGATAACTGGGACAGCCGTGCCCAATCGGTGAAATGATGAGTCGTTGGAGTGCCATAGTGCTGGGTGTGTTGCTGCCGTTGCTCGCATGGAGTCAGGCCGAAGTGACGTGGGTTGAGACGACCCACGATTTTGGCACCATTCTCGAGAGCGAAGGGCGGGTGACATGTTCGCTACGCCTTGTCAACACCGGCGACTCGGCGCTCACCATCATCAGGGTGCGTCCCACATGTGGTTGTACGGCAGGCGATTTCCCGCATGAGCCGATCGCTCCCGGCGACACAGCCGCCATCACTTTGACCTATTACACGGCTGGTCGCCCCGGGTATTTCGACAAGGATGTGTATGTTTACACAAACGCTCATCCCAGCAAGAGTATTGTCAGCATCACCGGCGAGGTAATAGGCAGTCCAGAAACCTTGCAAGGACAATATCCTGTGGAAGTGGGCAGCCTGCGGCTCAACAGTTTGAATGCGCTGGTGGGTGAACTCAACAAAGGCAGTTCCCGCCTGGTCTACCTCAAGGGCCTGAACACCTCTCTCGATAGCCTTGTCATCGACATTGACAACAGTGCGGCTGCTGTAAAAGGCGATGTCCTGCCCGACACCGTCCGGCCAGGCGGCACTGTGGCATTCACATTTCTCTACGACACACGCAAGGCATCGTTGTGGGGTTTCAACAGCGACTCGCTACGCGTGTCGATACGTCCGCTGCACGGCAACGTGGCCCAGACCGATTGCGCCACAGTGTATGTGATGGCCGTGGTGACCGAGGATTTTTCGCAGTTGACCGATCGAGAGCGTGATGAGGCTCCGGTGGCGACCATCGATTGTGGCGAGCGGCTGCAGTGTGGTGATATCGTTGGCAGCAAACCCGTTCAGCGCCAGTTCACCATTCGCAACACAGGAAAGCGCTCGCTGTCCATCCGCCGCTTGTGGAGTCCCGACCCCGCCATCAAGGCATCGTCCAACCGCAGTTCGTTGAAAAAAGGCAAAACCGCCACCGTGACTGTCACCATCGATCCTCGCTTGGTGGAGGGCGATGTGCTCAACAGTCATTTGACCATTATCACCAACGACCCCCAGCACCCCCAGCAAGCGGTGCGGCTGGTGGGGTTGTTACACGAAACCGAAAACCATGATGAGTGACAAGAACAACATATCTCGCATGGATGAGAAAACGCATCATCCTGAGAACGATAAGCAATATGCTGGCCTGCAAGTCAACGCTGGCATTGAGCAACCCCCCATGGTCAATCCCTACCTCAAGCGCCGTCGCCGTCCACAATTGACGGTGAGCGACTATGTGGAAGGCATCCGCAAGGGAAACACTGCCGTGCTGGGACAAGCCGTGACGCTGGTCGAGAGCCTTGTTCCCGAGCATCAGGTGGTTGCCCAAGAGGTGATTGAAAAGTGCTTGCCCTATACGGGCCATTCCCAGCGCATTGGCATCACGGGAGTGCCCGGTGCCGGCAAGAGTACCTCGATCGACGTGTTCGGCATGCACGTGTTGCAACGTGGCGGCAAGTTGGCCGTGCTGGCCATTGACCCCAGCAGCGAGCGTTCGAAAGGTTCCATTCTCGGCGACAAGACACGCATGGAGCGCCTGGCCATCCACCCCAAGGCATTCATACGCCCTTCCCCCTCGGCAGGGTCGCTTGGCGGTGTGGCTCGCAAGACCCGTGAGACCATCGTGCTGTGCGAAGCCGCCGGCTACGACACCATCTTTGTCGAGACCGTGGGAGTGGGGCAGAGCGAGACGGCCGTACACTCGATGGTGGATTATTTCCTGCTGATTCAACTTGCTGGAACCGGCGATGAGTTGCAAGGCATCAAGCGTGGCATCATGGAGATGGCCGATGGCATAGTCATCAACAAGGCCGATGGTGACAACGTGGAGCGTGCCGAACTTGCTGCCGCACAGTTCCGCAATGCCCTGCATCTGTTCCCGTTGCCCCCCAGCGGTTTCTTGCCCGAGGTGATTACCTACAGCGGTTATTATGAACTTGGCATCGACCGCGTGTGGGACATGATTGACCGCTATTTTGCCCATGTGAAAAAGACCGGCTATTTTGACGAGAAACGGCGCCAGCAGGAAAAGTACTGGATGCGTGAGACTATCAATGAGCAGTTGCTGGCACGGTTCTACAATGACCCTGACGTCCAACGGCTGCTCGAGACGAAGGAGCAGATAGTGCTGCACAACCAACAGTCCTCGTTCATCGCCGCTGCCGATGTTCTCAAGTATTATTACGACAAACTGAAATAACAAGACACACAATCCATTCATAACACCAAAACTAAGATGGAAAATCAATACACCTACAAGTATCCGCATCCTGCAGTCACTACCGACTGTGTGGTATTTGGGTTTGACGGCGTGAAACTGAATGTGCTGCTCATTGAGCGTGGTCACGAGCCCTACAAAGGCTCTTGGGCATTTCCGGGTGGATTCCTCAACATTGATGAAGATGCTCCCGATGGCGCCCGCCGCGAATTGCGCGAAGAAACCGGTTTTGAGGCAACCAACATAGAGCAGTTGGGCGCCTTTGCCACTCCCGACCGCGATCCTCGTGAGCGCGTCATTTCCATTGCGTTCTTCACGCTGGTGCGTACCCGCCCTGTCGAAGGTGGCGACGATGCTGCCCAGGCACGTTGGTTCCCCATTGACCGTGTGCCGCCGTTGGCCTTTGACCACCAGCAGATTTTTGACCTGGCGTTGGAGCGGATGTCGCATTTTCTCAAACTCAAGACCGGCAACTTCATGACCGATGACTTCAATTATGAAGAAATCGACATGATTTATTACAACACCCTCACGCGTTGACCCATTGCGGGCAAAGGATGAAAGCCGTCAGGAAAAATGTTATCAAATGTGAATTTCTTGCGAAAAACGAGCAAAACCCTTAAAAGAGGTTAAATCATAGCATTTTTCTGTTTGAAAATTATGTTGTATAACATATTTGTTATACTTTTGCATTGGTTTTTCATGGTATTAGTTTTTAAGGTTGTGAAATTCCAGGCGTCGCGATGACGGTTGCGCAATTTCATTGTTTAAGGTTTATGTTAATGGTATTAAGGTTAATTAGTTAAGCAATCCCCGACGCTGAGTCGAGGATTTTTTTTGCGCCATACTCACCGCAGATACCCATAAACACCATCGTGGCAAGTGTTGCCGCTTCGGGGCGATGGTGGCAGCCTTCCCCCTATCTTAGGGGGAGAGCGGCCGATGGCCGAAAATCGAGGGATTTTTTTCGTTTCTCACCCGTTTTTGCTATTTTTGCGTT
>CACZNP010000272.1 GCA_902782545.1 uncultured Bacteroidales bacterium | reverse complement strand
CACAGCGTCGAGACGCTGCGACAATGCCGGCAAGACCGAAGCCAATGCGCCGAAATCGAGTTGCGGTCTCAGCAGCAAATCGTAAAGTCTGGCACCTTGTTTGAGGGGTGTGGCACCCATCTGTTCCAAAGCAGAGTTTATCTGAGCGGGCTTGACTGTAGTGGATTGCGCAAAAGCGATGAGCGACTCCACCTCGTCGCGTTTGGACCTCATCAGGTCGAAGCGTTCTTGGGTGGCCAAGCCCATTTCATGGCCTGTCGGGGTGAGTCGCATATCTGCATCGTCCTGCCTGAGCAGGATGCGGTGCTCGGCACGGGAAGTGAACATGCGATAGGGCTCGTCGACACCTTTGGTAACAAGATCATCGATGAGAACCCCAATGTAGGCCTCGTCGCGTGCCAACGTAAAGGGCGTGTCGCCATGCACACGGCGATGCGCATTGATGCCCGCCACCAAGCCCTGGCCAGCGGCCTCCTCGTAGCCCGTCGTTCCGTTAACCTGGCCGGCAAGGAACAAGCCCTTCACGATTTTGGTCTCAAGGGTATGAACCAACTGGGTGGGGTCGAAAAAGTCGTATTCGATGGCATAACCCGGGCGGTAAGCATGCACATGCTCGAGAGCCGGAATGTGCGACAAGGCCTCAAGTTGCACATCCCAGGGTAGGGAAGACGAGAAGCCGTTGAGGTACATCTCCTGTGTGGTTTCTCCCTCAGGCTCAATGAAAAGCAGATGCGAATCTTTGTCGGCAAAGGTGACAATTTTTGTTTCTATGCTAGGACAATAACGAGGCCCTATGCTGGTGATTTGTCCATTGTAGAGTGGCGACAATGGCAACGCATCGTGCAATACGCGATGCACCTCGGGGTTGGTGCTCACCATCCAGCACGGGCGCTGCCTGAGCGGGCTACGCTCACCGGGCATGAACGAGAAATGGTGAAAATCATTCTCTCCATCTTGTCGAATGGCCTTACTGAAATCAATAGTCCTTGCGTCAAGGCGAACTGGCGTTCCGGTTTTCATCCGATCGGTAGCGAAGCCCAATGCCTTCAATTGTTCGGTGATTCCGTGAGCGGGCGGTTCGGCCACGCGTCCACCTTCGATTCTCACAGGCCCCACATGCATGAGTCCATTCAGGAATGTTCCGGCGGTAAGAACCACCGCACGTGCCTTAAAGTCCACACCCAGAGCGGTTTTCACGCCTGTGACCGCACCATTTTCAATGGCCAGCGACACCACATTGTCCTGCCACAAGAACAGGTTTGGCGTGTTCTCCAGCACCGAGCGCCATTCAGCGATGAACTTTGCCCGGTCGGACTGCGCACGCGGGCTCCACATCGCCGGCCCTTTACTGCGGTTGAGCATACGGAATTGTATGGAGGTGCGGTCGGTGACAATGCCCATTTGTCCTCCAAGAGCATCTATCTCCCTCACAATCTGACCTTTGGCGATACCTCCCACGGCAGGATTGCAACTCATTTGTGCAATCTTGTTCATGTCGATGGTGATGAGTAGGGTAGTTGACCCCAGCCGTGCGGCAGCGCAAGCCGCCTCACAGCCGGCATGGCCGGCACCAATCACTATGACATCGTAGTTTAGCCTCATCGTTCCAAAACAGTTGACGGGAGCAACGCCAAAGCGGCATTCTCATGTTGCTCCATGATTTCGCGTTCACCGACGCCCTTGTCGTTGATGCCACACAAGTGCAGCACACCATGAATGACCACCCGCAACAATTCGTCAGAGTAATCCACGCCAAGCATCTTGGCATTCGACTTCACGGTATCGAGCGAAATGACCATGTCGCCGGCAATGCGCTGGCGGTTGCTGTAGTCAAAGGTGATGATGTCGGTGAAGTAGTCATGACCCAAAAATTGGCGGTTTGTCTTTAGGATATACTCATCGTCGCAGAAAATATAAGACAATCTTCCCACATTCTTGTTAAAAGTGCGGGCCACCTCCACAATCCAATTTTGCAGAGCCAAACGATTAATGGGAGGCATGTCGACGTTCTCAACCAGAAAATTGATTTCGGTCATGTCTCTTCTACGAAACTACAAAGATAGGACTTTTAATTGACAAATGCTCATGTGCGATTGATATTTTTTTGGCCTTGAACCGAAATGGATTTTTCTGATGAAAAAACGAAAAATCAAAAAAGTGGGGTTTTGGTCTGAAAACAAACCTTTTAACAGAAAACAAAGTCGCTGAGAATTGCATATTTGAGGGTGGGGTGGGTGATTACAGGCGTTTTTTGGACAATTTGGCACAAAATTTGCAACATTTTAAAAGAAAGTTTCACGGAGCGAAACAATGATTAAATTGCGCTACGCTGTGTTAACAAACCTAAAATTCAAGTCACAGTGAAAAAAAACGAGTATCTTTACAAACTT
>CACZNP010000271.1 GCA_902782545.1 uncultured Bacteroidales bacterium | reverse complement strand
TCACCAACGCCACGCTGCGCTATGCCGTCGCTCTGGCCGACAAGGGTTGGAAGCAGGCATGCAAGGACGATCCCGCCCTGTACAAGGGCCTGAACGTGGTTGAGGGCAAAGTCACCTTCAAGGGTGTTGCCGATGCCTGGAACCTGCCCTACGAGCCGGTTGAACTTTGACGAAGGGTAAATCGACGTGAGACGTGTGATTGACGCATAGCCGTGATTGTGTCGGCCAATGCCAATCCACGTCTCACGTGTTTTTTATAATAAGGATATGTACCTACAACGACCGACAAAACGTGGCCAGATGGCCCTTTATGTGCTGCTGCTGGCCGTGGTGGTGGCTTGCATGGTGGGGCTGAGCCTGTGCGACAAACCCCGTGACATGCTGTCCGAACGGCATCACAGCGGGGGCGACACCATCGATGTGGCGATAGAGTACTCGCCAGTGACTTACTACACCTATGCCGACACCCTGGGAGGCTACAACTACGACCTGTTGCGTGCTATCGCTGCCATTGCTGGCCGCCCCATGAAATTCCATCCCATTGTCACATTGTCGGAGGCATTGGATGGCTTGGAGGATGGCATCTACGATGTGATGGTGGCGCAATTCCCGCTCACGGCTCACAACAAGGTTCGCTACGCGTTCACGCAGCCCATCTACATCGACCAGCAAGTGCTGGTGCAGCGCGCCGTGGGTGCCGTGCACTCGCAACTTGACTTGGCCGGCGACACGGTGGTTGTGGTGAAGGGTTCTCCAATGCTGGAGCGCATTCACAGCCTGAGTCGTGAGATAGGCGATACCATCTTTGTGCAAGTCGAAGACACTTATGGCCCCGAACAACTGATGATGCGCGTTGCCGCTGGAGAGATTCGTTATGCGGTGGTCAATAAAACCATCGCCCGTTATCTGGACCCGAAACTGCCTGGTGTGGATGTGAGCGTGGAAATCAGTATGTCGCAGTTCCAGTCGTGGGTGCTTCGCAAGGACAATACCGCCTTGCGCGACAGTCTGGACCACTGGCATGAGGCTGTGAAGTCGCTGCCACTTTACAAATCATTGCAACAGCGTTATTTTAGATGAGCCTGTGAATCGCTACACATTGTGGAATTTTCGGGATTGTGTGGGTTTTCTTTCGGATTGTGCAGGTTTATTTATTGGCTGAATAGGTTTTCTTTTGCCTTCCTTGAAAAAAAACGGTGAGGATAATTGTGGATTAGCAATTATTTTGTACCTTTGCAGCCGGGTAAGTCCTACACGGCCAGCTCCCCGAGAATCCCCCAGGTCTTGACCGAAGCAAGGGTATCGGGTCGTAGCGGCGCGATGTAGTTCACTTGCCCATTTTTTTTGCGCCTTGTTCTGGAGTATACATAAAAAAACACGGTCCAAAACGGACCGTGTTTTTTGTCTTGTCAGAAGATTGATTATTTCACAACCTTCACAGCCTTGGTGGTGCCATCAACGTACTTGGTCACGACGATGTTCACACCATCGAAGGGCACGTTGCTCTCGAGACCGGCAGCGTTGTAGTACTTCACGCCAGCAACAGCCTTGTCAACACCGAGTTCAGTAACAGCAGTGCTACCGAAGACCTCCAGCGAAATGGGGGTGATCACACGGGGAGCAACACCCTCGCCACCAGTTCCATAGAAGAAGAAAGTTTGGCCCTTGTCAGCGGGGTTGGGGAGTTGCTGATCGAAGATCGTGATCTCACCGACTTTACCCTTGTTGGCAATAGCATCTTCCTCGGCAACGATAGTGAGCGACAGGATGGGGTCATTGATACCCTTGTCCTCGTCCTCGCCACTGAGTTCCCAGCCCTTGTCGCTGTAGCACATCAGATACCATTCGTTGTTCTCTTCCGAACTGTTGCTGATGTTGGGGCTGTGGGTAGAGGTGGCACGGTCAAGTTTGTTGATGATGTAGCCACGAGAGTTTTTCTTCACAGTGAAGCCAGCGGGCAACTTGAAACTCAACGAGAAGTCGGTGTAAGTGGTGCCTTCATAGCCCTCAACTGCACCGCTGCGAATTGAAGTGTCATCAAGATAGAGCGTGAGGAGAGCCTCATTGCCTTCGGTGAACTCCAGAGTGGAGCGTGTTCCATCCAGGTCCTCACCCACTGCGTTGCCTTTGAAATACAGATGGTCCGGCGTGGGAATACCCGGTTGAGCGTCCTGTGCATAAGCGCTGAGGCTCATGGCAGCAACTGCAAGAAGAAGTAAACTTTTAACCTTCATAGTCAAAAAATTTAAAGAGTTAGTAAAATTGTTAAAAAATATTTATTATTCGTTTAAACTCACCATAAAAGTGATTATAAAACAAGTGTTCCATGAACTCACATAGGGGTATAGAAATACCATCCTACTGAAAATCAATAACTTGTCGAAAACCGCCGTTTTCAATCACTATTCAGAGTACAATATTACAAACATTTTTTGAATTGACAAAATTTTTCGGTTTTTTTTCCATGAAAAAATTCTCATGATATTTCCGAAATTTTTTTCAATAAAACTACTCATCCCATGCCAGAAAAATGCGGCATGATGTGAGCATCGATGCACTCACCCGCTGGGGAGGGTTGTGTTTCCAAGTAAAGTGTTGTTCATTATTAGTATGAAGGTCTTGATGGCCTGAAACAGAATGTGGGGTAGCAAACCCGTAGTGTGTTATATATAATATTGTGCTCAATCAAATCCTATTGTGGGCCACACGTGTCACAACCCCAACAACTGCCTGAATCGCTTGTACCAAGTGGGCTTGGTGTTGCTGTGCGATGGCAGGTGCGTGGAAACTTGGTTGTCGCCTGTCAGCATGATGCGCTTCAACCTTTCCTCAATCATGTTTTGCACCTGATCGTAGTTCAGTCCTGTGCGTGATGGGATGTTGTTGCCCATAGTTTTTGCAATAGTTTTGTTTCACGTTGCAAAATAACAACGAGATGAGCAAGAATGGTTAGGATAAATCAAGCAAAAAATTGTACAAAACGTTCATTTTTGCAAGGGATTTTTTGCAGATTTTTACCCTAAAATCCACGTAAACGACTGATAGCCAAACTTACCGGATGGCAAATTTAACATTTCAAAACGTTGTGATGTTGTGAAGGTGATTAATGTGCTTGCGGCCACTTGTCGCGGTTCAGGGGCAGGGTGTAGTAGACACTCATTGTGAAACCGATGGCACCGCCTCGTTTGCCATAGCCGGGGATGTACCAGGGCCGGGAATGTTCGGTCTTGGCATAGTTGAACACACCATGATAGCGGATGCTCCACCCCAGTGCTATGGAGTTGAATATGTGCACTTTGAGGCCTGCCATGAGTTCGCCCCACAAAGCGTGGGAACGCTCACCCTCGATGTTGAAGTGTGCGCTCTCTTGCCAGTAACTGTTGTGGTAGTTCACGTCGGTAATGTCGTAACCAAAAGTGCTGTAACCCAACCTCACCCCGAACAATGCTTGATAGTGTGGTTTGCTCTTGAAAAGGAAGTTGTAGTTGGCACCCACTTTGAAGTAGGGTGATGGCTTGCAGCGATAGGTGAAGTTTTGGTCTTCGGGGGTTGTCTTTGCCCATCCCAAGCCCACTTCGACAACGGGCTGCAGTCGGTTCCACATGTTGAGTGTGGCACTCACATCGACGCTGGCATAGTCCTGTCCCATGGCCATGAGCAAAGGATCGATGAAGTTTACAGCCAATGCAAGGTCGGTGAGTCGTGGATACCGTGGGTAGACCCGTCGCAGCGAGTCCTTTCGCGCCTCGGCCAGTGCTTTGGCTGTGTCGCCACTCAAGTATTGCTCAATGATTTTTTCATCGGTGCCCTTGGCAGGCGGTTTCACGGTATTGGTTTCGGGCCGCACGGGTGTGACACGTCGTTCCTGGGCCATCGTTGTGATGGCCAGGAGTGCTAAGAGACAGGTAATCGCGAATCGTGTCATGGCTGTGGTGGGTTATTGGTTGGATGCGGGCAGATAGATGCGTAGTGCCACGGTGCCGGCATTGGTGATGGTGGAAACGGCCAGTGTCACCGAGTCGGTCACATGATGGGTGCATTCCAAGTCCGAAACCTCATAGTTGTACATGGCACCGCACTCGTGCGAGGCGAAGTAGGGTATTGGACGGTAGCGCAGAGTGATGGTGTCGGACCGAGCCTCTTGTCCTCGGCCGTAGGTTAGTTCGTACTGGGTGACGGTGGTGGTGGCACGCAGTGGCATGAAGAACTCGCTGGTGGCGGCGCTGTCGATGAGCAAGGAGTCCCCTGGAACGCCGATGCCGCGCACGGTGAGCGCCGTCACGGTGGCCGTGGTGGTTGTTCCTGATGTGTAGAACCTGGCCAGAGGCAGGCTGCTACCGTTATTGTAGCAACTGCCGTCGCCGCAAGCCGTGGCGAGTGTAATGGCCATCAGCAAGGCCCAAACCGTGTGGCACCAGGTTTTCATTTGTCGATTTCCTCCGCGATTTCGTAATGGTTGCGTCCTGTGGCGTTGCGGGCGATAAGTTCGCCCAGGAATCCGGTCAGGAAGAGTTGTGTTCCCAAAATCATGGCCGTGAGTGCGAGGTAGAAGTAGGGCGAGTTGGTGACCAGTGTGTAGTGGTTTCCGGCCCACATGTTGTAGAGTTTAAGTCCTCCCACCACAACGACTGCAATGAAACCGATGAGGAACATGAGTGATCCCAGAAGCCCAAAGAAGTGCATGGGCTTGACTCCGAATTTGGCTTGGAACCACAGCGTGAGCAAGTCCAGGTAGCCATTGACAAACCGGTCCAGTCCAAATTTTGATGAGCCATACTTGCGTGCTTGGTGATGCACCACCTTTTCTCCAATCTTGTTGAATCCGGCATTCTTGGCCAGATAGGGGACATATCGGTGCATGTCGCCGTAGACCTCGATGTGCTTGACCACTTCCTTGCGATAGGCTTTGAGCCCGCAGTTGAAGTCATGCAGGTTGTGTATGCCGCTCACGCTGCGTGCCGTGGCATTGAACAGTTTGGTGGGCAGTGTCTTGCTCAGTGGGTCATAGCGTTTTTTCTTCCAGCCGCTCACCAAATCATAGCCCTCCTCAGTGATCATGCGATACAGTTCGGGAATCTCGTCGGGGCTGTCCTGGAGATCGGCATCCATGGTGATGACCACATTGCCCTGAGCCCGTTCGAAGCCTGTGTTCAGCGCAGGCGACTTGCCGTAGTTGCGCCTGAAGCACACCCCTTTCACGGCGGGGTTCTCGTCGTGGAGTTGCTTGATGACTTTCCACGAGTCATCGGTGGAGCCATCGTTGATCATGAGCACCTCGTAGGTGAAACCGTGCTCGTTCATTACACGTTCAATCCATTGTGCCAATTCGGGGAGCGACTCGGCTTCGTTATAGAGAGGAACAACTACTGAAATATCCATTCTTGTTGATTATGAGTTTCTTGTGAAAAGTGTCATGGGTTTGTGGTGATGCGCCGTTGCGCCACCAGTGCAGTGAGAGCGCTCAGTAGTGAGCCAAAGAAGGTCACTACCCAAAACATGTTGAGAACAATCTCAATGGGCTGGGGCAGGAGCCCTTCGTCAACCATTCGCTTGAGCACCGTAATCATCTCGCTGTTTTTCAATTCAGGAACTTGATCGTAGGTTGTGATGATTTGGTTGGCTTGGTCGTAGATGTAGTCGGGCCGCCCCCACCGTATGGTTATATAGGTGGCCAATCCAGTGATGAGTGCCCCGAAGATGAAGGTCATGATGCCCATCATCCACAATGCCGCAAATTCGGTGAAACCGTTCTCATCGATGAAATAGCGTCGCTGGAAACGGTAAATCACAAATGGTGTGCACAGCATCATCACCAGCACCACCAGTGCCAAAAGAGGCATGCGGTCGGTGAAAATGGAGGCAACCGACATGGCTGTCATGTAGATGCCAAAGGGCACGCCGTTCTCGGCGGCACGTCTGTATGGACTGATACGTTCTCCCATCGCTGGTCAGATTACAAACTGCAAAGATAGTGCAAAAGTGTCGTATTTGCAACTGTGGAACCCGAGTCAGATGCTGCGTTCCACAGGTAGCACCCATGCCCGCAGCCCCAGTTTTGGGGTAGCCACATCGAGTTGGTGCAAGTAATCGAGCACGGTGTCCACTTTGTCGTCGTCGACCATGGTGAACATGGCCGCTCCCAGTGATGGCCAAGCATGTGTGCCGTAATGCGGTGTGCCAGTCGCAGTGCCTCGTCCGTTCACTTCCTGCCAGGCCGTGAAGCCACGGCAGCCCAGTCGTGGCAGATTCTCAACGATTCGCTCGTAGTATGCTTGGTCGAATGCTATGAATATCGCTTTCATTGTCAGGAGTTTTCTTGTTTTTTGTTGTCGGCTTGTGCCTTGTTGTGCAGTTTTTTTCGTGTGCGCCTAATTCCGTTAAAGGCGAAGATGGTGTACATCGTGGGTACAAAGAGCAGCGTGAGAATGGTCGACACGGTGAGACCGCCAATCACGGCGATACCCATGGGCCTCCACATCTCGGCTCCCTCGCCGTGTCCCACAGCCATAGGCACCATGCCCAGGATGGTGGTGAGCGAAGTCATCAACACCGGGCGCAGACGTGAATGACCGCCGTCGATGACGGCCCGCCGCACGCTCATGCCACGTTCGCGGTTAAGTGTGATGTAGTCGATGAGCACGATACCGTTCTTCACCACGATACCAATCAGCATGATGGCTCCAATCATCGACATGATGTTCAGGTTGGTGCCCGTCACGAGCAGGATGAGCACAATACCCGAGAACGCAAACATGATGGACGACATGATGATGGCCGGATAGGAGAATGACTCGAACTGCGATGCCATGACAATATACACCAGGATGATGATGAGCACAGCCAGCATGCTCAGGTCCCGGAACGAGTCTTGTTGGCTCTCGTAACTACCACTCAGTTCGATGGTCACTCCGCTGGGCATGTCCATCTTGTCGATCATGGGTTGTGCATCGGCGATAATCTCGCTCATGGGCCTGTCTTGGACCACAGTGGAGACGGTGATGATGCGTTCACGGTCTTTGCGCTCGATGGTTGGCGGGGTGAAGCGTTCCACCACGGTACCCACTTCTTTGAGGCGTACCCCCTGTCCCATGGCGTTGTAGAGAAGGATGTTCTCAATGGCCTCGATGGATTCCCTCTTGGATCGTTCGTACACCACCTTGATGTCGTACTCGTCGCCGTCCTCGCGGAAGTAACTGGCCGTTGAGCCATTGATTCGGTTTCGCAGCGCGTTGGCAGCGGTTGAGAGGTTCAAGCCATAGATGGCCAGTTTCTCGCGGTCGAAATCCACTTGATACTCAGGCTGGTAGTCGCTTCGGCTGATGTTGATGTCGGCGGCTCCCGGCACTTTCCCAAGTATGCGCTTGAGTTGCTGCGCCACGCTGTCGGTTTTCTCAAAGTCGTAGCCGTAAATCTCGTAGTTGAGCGTATTCTGTCCGCTCATGCTGCCTCCACGCATTCCACCCACGTTGACAAGGTATTTCTTGAGTTCGGGGTAATGCTTGAGGTCCTCGCGCATGAGTGCTGCGATTTCGGTAATGCCCCGTTTGCGCTCCGATGGGTTGACGAGGCGTATGTTCATGGACATGATGTGCGTTCCGTTTGACTGCATCGATGCAAAGGTGTTGTCGCTGCTGGCCTGTCCCACCGTGTAATTGAACACTTTGATTTCGGGATACTTCTGTGTCCATTCCTTGTAAAGACGCTCGCACACATCCTTGGCAACTTCCACACGTGTGCCGATGGGCAATTCCAGGCTCACCCCCAGACGGCTGTTGTCGCTTGTGGGGAAGAACTCACTGCCCACAAATCTCATGAGCAGCATGGATGCCAAGAACAACCCCAAAACGGCTAACGATGTGAGCCAGCGATGGGTGACGCACACTTCGAGCAGTCGTGCATACACATTGTCCAACTTGTCGAGTGCTCTTTCGATGGGAGCGTAGAATCGTTGGAACAGGGGGCCTTTCTTCAGGTTCAATCGCAACATGCGGCTGCACAGCATGGGTGTGAGCGACAGAGCCGCAGTGGTGGAGATGATCATCATGATGGTCACCATCCATCCCAACT
>CACZNP010000270.1 GCA_902782545.1 uncultured Bacteroidales bacterium | reverse complement strand
CATATAGGCGTTGGCAGCCAGGGTGTCGGCCTTGACGGGGTCGTTTTGTGCATCGGCGCTGCGGTACTCGGTATCGTGATTCTCGATAAAGGTGACGGCAAACTGCTTGTAGGCTCCATTGCCAGTGTAACTGATATTGCTCACCAGAGGCCAGTTGTTGTTGCCACTGCCGTTGGCCTTACCAAGATTGGTCCAGTCTTTGTTGTTGACGGCATTGCGCACCGTGTAGCGGAACTGGAAGTCGAAAGCGGCACTCTGGGGCACGCCATCGACCTTGGTGGAGTCAATCCAGTTCATGATGGTCTTGGAATCGCTCCAGTTCTCACCCACAGAGAATCTCACACCTGCATACTGGTTGTACATGCTGGTAAACGAACCCCAGTAGCCGCGCACCATGTCGTAGCGGAATCCCGCATAGCCCAAATCGTCGACCAGGAACTTGACGTATGCCTTGACATTGTTTTGCACGTTTTGGCTCTTGTGGTCGAGGTCGCGCATGCCACCCCAGTCCTCGCCGGTGTCGTTGTTGGCGCTCAGGGTGTAACCATTGGTAGTGGCCCATTTCTTGGTGGTGCCGCCATCATCGTTATTGCACACGTCCGACGGCAAGAGGTGGTAGGTGACCCCTTTGTAGGTCTCGGTGGGGAATATCACCCAGTTGTTCAATTCTTTTCGGTGGTTGATTACCACGTCCTCAATGATACCCACCCCCTTGTTTTTGTAGGTCTGAATCATGGAACGCAATTGTTGCTCGCTTCCAAATGCGCTGTTGTGGTCAAACCAATAAAGGTCATCGTAGCCCATGGAAGAGTCGCCGCTTTTTCCACTTTGCGGCACCCAGATGAGATCGAAGAACTGCGACAGTTCATCGGCTTGACTCTCGAGATTGGTCCAACGGGTGTCTCGGAAAGAATCCCAGTAAAAACCTTGCAGCATGACGCCGCCATAGTTGGCTGGCCATCCTTGTGCCAGAGTTATCAGTGGCAAGAAAGCGGCCACCAACGCGATGAGTGATTTTTTCATGTCTATAGTAGTTTGGTTGATTCTCGTGACTCTTAACCTACAAAGATAGCATAAAAATCGAAAAGTTCCTTGTTTTTCGCGTTTTTTTGCAAAAATAAAAATCCCGCAACTCCCCATTCTTGGGGGTTGCGGGATGAAGAATGTGTTTTGGTGGATTTGTCTTTATCCAGTGATTCGGTGTTTATTCCGTCTCGGTCTCATTTCCTTTATTCATCAAAATGGCCACCAAAGCCGTGAGGTCGGCCACACCGGTTTCGCCGTCGCCGTTCACATCGCTGTTCTCGTTTTCGCCCTGTTCCAGGAGCAGCGATACCAGCATGGTCACATCGGCAACGCCCACCTCGCCATCGCCGTTCACATCGCCCTTGATGCCTGCATCGGCACTGGTGATGACGAGTTTGCGGGTTGCGTAGTTGAGGCGAAGTTTCCATCCGCCCGGGCCGATTTTGAAGGATGTGGGGTTGGCGCCGAAGTCGCTCAAGTCAAGTTCGGTGCCCAGTTGCTCTTCTTCCACGAGGAACGGCTCTAGGCTGCCTCCCTCGGTGACGGCACCAAAGCGGTAAGCGTCGATGCTGCCCCATGCATCTGCGTCATCGGCCAGTTTGGTTGTGAAGTTGAAGTAACTGTATCCATCTTCCTCGCCCAGCGTAATGATGGTGGCAGTGAAGATGCCCTCCTCGTCGTTGTCCATTTTCTCGCCCACGTTGGCAGCCCAGTCATTGCCGTTGACTAGTCCCATGATGTAGCACTCGCCGGTGTCGGGATTGATGACCACCATGTTGCCATCCACTTTCATGGTGTGGTTGTTGAGGTCGACGGTGATGGTGTACTCGCCCGGTGCGATTTTGAAGGCGAAGTCCGTGCCAAAGTCACGCAACGGCAAGTTGTTGCCCAGCGATGTCTCGCTCACAAGGAAGTCGCTGCTCACAGCACCGAAGCGATAGGGAGCGATGAGGCCCCACTCGTCGGGGTTCTCGCTGAGTTTGGTTGTGAACGAGAAGAAACAGAAGTCGTCCTGTTTGGTTGTGGAAACTTCGGCGGTAAAAACACCTTCCTCATTGGCTGGGGTCATCTGCACACCCACGTCCGAACCCCAATCGTTTCCATTCAGTTGTCCCAGGATGTAGCATTCGCCTGTGATGGGGTCGACTGTCTCGCCTTGTCCGGCCACAGTGAACTTGAGCGTGTTCATGTCCAGGGTGATGGTGTAGTCCCCGGCGTCAATGTAGTAACTGGCTTGGTCGTTGGTCGAGATTTGTGTGGTGTACTCGTTGCCGCTGGCCACTTGCTCGTTGCCGCTGAGCGGGCCGTAGCGATGACTGTTCACATCGCCCCAGGAGCCCAATTGGGTGGTAAAGATGAACCATGTCCGTCCAGTGATGGTGAACTCGGCGGTAAAGATGTTCGAGCCTTCGGCCGTTTCGGTCATTTGCATACCTGTGGAAGGTGTCCAGTTGCCAAATGGTGCATTGCCCACAATCCACACATCAGCATTGGCGGTTATTGCCGCAAGGGCAATACAGAATAATGTAAAAAATTTCTTCATAAATAATTGTGTGTTAAATGAGTGATAGTTT
Organism: uncultured Bacteroidales bacterium; assembly: GCA_902782545.1. Lineage (GTDB taxonomy): Bacteria > Bacteroidota > Bacteroidia > Bacteroidales > Muribaculaceae > Sodaliphilus. The sequence goes on along the minus strand of CACZNP010000270.1, from coordinate 9,328 downwards.
TTTTGCTCTCATCAGGGGGCGGCTCCATGTTGTGTCGCCCCCCTTGAGGGCATAGATGAATTGTTTTCGGTTATTCTTGATTCAGCACGATGCTGATCAGTGCGGTTAAGTCGGCGATGCTTGTCTCGCCATCTTCGTTCACATCGCTACGCTCATTGCTGTTTCCCTCCAGTATCAGCGAGATGAGTGCGGTGATGTCGGCAATGCCCACTTCGCCGTCGTCGTTCACATCGCCCTTGAGATAGAACTTGTTGACGGTGAGTTGGCGTTTGATTCCATCCACTGAGACGACATAGGTGCCCGGCTGGTCAATGAGGAAGTTGTAGCCTCCCTTGGCCAAGTCGTACTGATGGCCCACAGTCACAGCGGCGTTGTTGGCGGTGCCAAAGTCGATGCCGTCCCAACTCTGCTGCATGAGCACCTTGAATTTTAACGTTCCTTCGACGGCTACCTTGTAGGTGTAGGTGTTGCCGTTTCTGTTCATCTGTGGGGCGTCGGAAGCATTCCAGAAGGCCAGTTCTTCACTGCTGCCCACCAAATAGAGAGCGGGCGGGTTCGCCTCGCCGGTGACCACCAGTGTGAGTGCTTCGGCATCGAAGGTGAAAGTGTAAGTTCCAGCAGGAATGAGAATGTCTTGTCCGGGCGACTCAAGTTGCAGCGTTTGTCCCAACTTGTCGGGCGTGATCTCAAGATTGCCTTCCAAGTACACTCCTTCGCCACCTATCCAGGTGGTGGACTCGCCATTCATGACAATCTTAAAGCCTGTGTGGGTGAAATCCATTGCCAGATCTTCCAAGACATATTTGCCTGTTTCCTCGTTGAGGGTGAAGTCCAGTTCTTGATAATCATTAAATCCCCACCGAGCCAGTTTGATGCTGGTTACAGGTTGAGGACCGGGTGTTTCGCGCGGTGGAATATCGCCGATAACTTTCATGGTCATGTTTTCCAAATCCACCTCAATGTCGTATCCGTCCTCGTTGGCCGAAATGCAGAATGTGGCAGGGATAAAACTGAAATCACTGGTGCCTGTGGCAAGGGCAACGTTGTCCTGATTCTCGCTGGTGATGTCACAATTGACACCCTCTTGGGCATTGGCAGTGCCACCAATGCGGTAGGGATTGATTTCAACCCAGTCATTCACAATCTTGGTGGCAAATGCGAAATAGCCTAACTTTTTGGCAGTGATGTTGATGTGTCCGGTAAAGATTTTCTTCTCGCTGTCGTATGGGATTTTGATGTGATCTGCCTCCAATGTCCATGACGAGCCTTCCACATCGCCCAGCACAAAGAGTTCGGGCGTGGTCTCCTCGGGCCATTCGCCAGTGATGGTCATGGTGTTGCACTCAGGATCGATGGTGAATTTCCATTCGGCATCCACAGGCATCACAAAGTTTTTGCCTCCATCGCCGGCAACCAGATTGATGGGCGTTGAGCCTTGAACAACCTCTTTGGTGATGGCATTGTCGGTTGCGGCTCCGTACCACACATTGTTTTGGTCGGTGAACTTGAACTCTGTGCCCGCAGTCATCTGCTTGGTGATGGATTGTGAGTTGTCATCGGCCAAAACCAAAGGTTCGGCCATGGTCCAATCGTCGGTACTTGTCCTGATGCTCAAGTCAGGTCTTTCCACAGTGCCGGTGAGTGTTACTTGGTCGCGTGAACTGTTGACCGTCAAGTTAAAGGTGCCCGTCTTGCCGATGATGAAGTTGCCGCTGCCTCCTTGCACCATATTGGCAGGCTCGCCAACCCCAAGTGTCACGGCATTTTCGGGGCCATAGAAGAGATGGTCATCCCACACATTATTGGAGTTGCCGATGATGAACTTGAACTGAGTGCCCGCAATCACGTGCCCCAAAGAACAATGCCAAACACCATGGCTGTCCTCAATCATGATTTTTGCTCCATTGGGAACCCATTCGCCCAGCGATTCTATGTTCCCAATCACATAGAGCGGCAATTCCTTAAACGTGGCACTCACAACGACGTCGGCTGCCGGCATTACGAAGGAGTTGTCTTCGTCAACTTCCACAACCTGCTCGCCTGCTTTCACCTCAAGGGTATTGAGTTCGAATCCGGACTCGGGGGTGATTGTCAATTTCACGGTGTCGCCCTCTTGGGCTTTCACTTTATTGGCCGTGACTCTTCCGTGTTCCGACTCGTTCACGGTGATGTTGTAATCGCCGGCAACCGGGTCGGCTCTACCGGAAAGGACCAGTTTCAGGTTTTCCAAATCGACATGGATGGTGTAGGTGCCAGGCTGTGAAATCTTGAAATTCAGGCCCTCGTCGCCTTCAACCATGTTGCGCTCGGCACCCACGGCGAGAGGTTCGTTGCTGTCAACTCCATAGTAGGGCCGTACCCAAGCCTTTTGGGTGAGAATCTTGAATTCCACATCGCTGTCGCAGTGCCCAAAATCGTAGGTGTAGATTCCGTCCTCACCCAAGGTCATGGCGGGTGCGTTATCGGAAATCCAATTGCAGTTGGTGCCCACAACATAGAGGGTCGCGGGTTCGGGAGTGGGGGCTTCGCCAATCGACGATATACTGTTTCTCGTCCAGTCGTATGTCAGTGTCTTGGTCCCATTTTTGGGGATGATGTTGCCACCACCGTGCACACCGGAGATGCTGCTGTTCACCTCCAAGTCACCGCCACCAATGTTGTTCAGGTCGGACCATCCCGGGTCGGTACCGTCGTTCACATAGATGAACTTGACGGAAAAATCGCGTGCCGGTGCGTTCTCACCCATGTCCCAGGTGACAATGTTGTTGGCATAGGTGCCTTTGACTGCGGTGGAGAAATCCCAGGTTGTGCCTGGATATTCGCCCACCACATAGAGTTGTCCCTGTGGCACGACGAGCATTTGCGAGCAATCCTGCTTGACCAGGATTCGCCAACTGCCGGCAGGAATTTTGATGTTTGTCCCATTGCTGTAGAGAGGAATCAGTTTCTTCTCCTGATAGGTGCCACCATAATTTTCATCCCATGCGTGGCCAGTAGTGAGTTTGACTTCGGTGTCGCTTACTAAGGAGATGTCTAGGTAAAAGACTCCTTTGGTTTGGTCAAGTTTGAACGCATAATCGGGAACGTCAGTGGACCAACCGCTGTGTTCGCCTGTCAAAAACAGGGCATCGGCTGCCGAAGTGTTGAGGTTGATGAAAACCATCAACAAGAGGCTGAATAACAGACAAAATTTTTTCATTTTTCGAGGGTTGTAGAAAAAATCGGGTTTATGAATGCTTTTTTGAGATTTAATCCCATGAGCGCCACGACGCTCATGGGATTATTTGAGTTTAAACCAACTTATTGGCCTGATTGGTTCATCACGATATCCACCAGCATGGTGATATCGGCGACACTGGTCTCTCCGTCGCCATTCACATCGCTGCGCGGATTGGATGTCTGATCCATGATCAGACTCACCAACAGGGTGATGTCGGCAATGCTCACTTCGCCGTCACCGTTCACGTCACCTTTCAAGCCACCGGCTTGTTCGATGATGAGAGTGCGGTTGGCAAGGTCCATCGTCAAGTGCCATTGTCCGGCACCAATCTTGAAGGATGCTGTTCCCTCGCCATCTTGAGTCAGCGACAGGGGTTGCCCAATCATTTCCTCGGTCACCAGGAAGTCGACCTCGGTAGTGAGGGCGCCAAAACGCATCACTCCAATCTCATCCCAGCCGCCATTGTCGGCATCATTCTCGGCAAGCGCCTTGGTGAAACTGAAGTAACTGAAACCTTGCATCAGGTCTTCGTCCCAGTTCTCGCCAGCGGTGGTGATGTCGGCAGTGAAGGTGTTGTAATCCTCGGTCTGCATCTCTGTGCCCACGTTGGGGAACCAGCCGCCATTGTCGTTCACTTCACCCAGGATGAAGACGTGTGTTTCCTCGATGGGGAAGTCGCCGGTGATGGTGAGCGTGCGTGCCATCAGGTCAATGACCAGATGCCAGTCGCCGGCCGGCAGCATGAATGAAGTGGGCTCTTCGCAGTCCTCGCTGAGCGACAGCGGCAATCCCATTTGGTCGGCAGTGACCACAAACGGATCGGCAAAGCCACCCTCGGTCACGGCACCAAAGCGATAGCCTGCAATCTGGCTCCACCCGCCATCTTCCACGTCGTAGTCGGTAGCCAGGCGCTTGGTGAAGTTGAAATAGTTGGCATCGTTGGTGGTGGCCATGTTGGCCTCAAAGGTGACGAAGTCCTCGGTGGTCATCTCCAGTCCCTCGTAGGGGGTCCAATCTTCGCTGGTTTTGCCGTCGATTTCGCCCAGGATGTAGATGTGTGTCTCGGGAATGATGATTTCGCCACTGATGGTCACATACCACCCTTCATCGTCGCGCAACGAAGGCGACACGGTGATGGTGTAGTTGCCGGGATAAACCATGAAGTTGGCACCCGGAGAAGCCATGGACAGGGGCCAGTCGAAGAGGTCTTCGTTCACAAAGAGCGATGTGACTTCTTCCTCGGCATCGGCGCCCAGTACAGTAGTGTTTGCCCACCCGCTGTTGTCGGTGACAAACTTGAACGATGTGTTCTCGGTGAAGGTTTTGCTGATGGTGTAGGAGCCGTCGCCCATGTCTTCCATCTTGTCGGGATTCTCGGCATCCCAGTTGTTGAATGAACCCACCATGAACATACCTTCCTCGATGACGATGGGAGTGATCTCACCTGCAAAGGTGACGGTCATGGCACTCTTGTCGACAGTGATGGTGTAGGTTCCTGCCGGCAATTCAAAGTTCTCGCCCGGAATGTTCAGGGAGAGGGGTTGATCCAGGTACTCTTCGGCAAAGACGAAGTTTCCTTCGCTCTCAGCACCGTAAATTGTTTGTCCGTCGGCACTCCAATCGGCTTGCATAGTAAGGAACTTGACTTCGGTCTTGGTGTCGAACACCTTCTCGATGGTGAATTTGCCATCTTCGCCAGCCGTGAACGCCTCGGCAGTGGTCGGTTCCCAGTCATTGAACGAGCCAACCAGGAACAATCCCTCCTCGGGCTCGGGCGGGAAATCACCATAGAACGTGATGGTGTTGTCGGCCAGATTCAGGCTAAGGCTCCAATCGCCAGCAGGCAGTTGGAAAGCGATAGGTTCTTGTGCATTCTGATCGACAGCAATGGGAGTTCCCATGTCTTGTGCGTGGAGCACATAGTTGTTGGTTCCGTCATTGGATTGCGTGGCACCGATGCGGTAGCCGGCAATTTGGCTCCATCCTCCGTCTTCAACATCGTAGTCGGTGGCAAGTTTCTTTGTGAAGTTAATCCAGTTCTTGTCGTCGACCGTGGTGATTTGTGCGGTGAACAAGTTGTTTCCCTCGGCGGTCATCAAGGTGCCTTCGTAGGGAGTCCATCCCGAACTGCCCACAAAGTCGCCCAGAATCCAAACCTGGGTGTCGGGTTGGGGCTGGTCGTAGATCGTGCCCTCGAAGGTGGCGGTCAGTGCATTGAGGTCAACATTGATGGTGTATTCACCAGCGGGGACTTGGAAGTTGTTGCCTTGGTTGATCAAGTTGAGCCCTTGTCCCAGTTGCTCGGCGGTAATGGCAGCCGTCAGTTCGGTGCCATAGTCGCCCTTGTCCCAGGATTGTTCGAGGACGAACTTGAGTTCAACCGGCTCTTCAAACACTTTGTCGATTGTGAAAGCACCGTTGCCCAGCGAAGTCATCGGTTCGGCGACCGAGGGATTCCATTCATTGAACGAGCCAACCAGGAACAACTCCTCGGGCATGGGTTTGTAGATGTCGACAAGGGTGGCCGAGTTGCCGCCGGTGTATTCATAAATTCCGCCGTCATCGGGGATGATGTTTTCGGTTTGGGGCATTTCGTTGCCCTCGTTGAAGATGAGCCCAGGATTCCCGGCCATGTGCGTGTAGGTGAACGCATAGTAATCTTCTCCGTTGATGGTGGCCGTTTCCAGGTCGCTGATGGGATTGCCTGGCCAGTCGCCATAGTTGCCGTTGTCATCCCAGGCATAGATGTTGCCCACCGAGTTTTTGGTCACGTAAATGGTGCCCATGAACGGTGGCACGATGATTTCCTCGCGGAACATCACGCTGAGGGTCTTTGTGTCCACATTGAACATGAAAGAATAATTTCCCGGACGGGGAAAGTTGATGTAAGGGCTGGCATCTGTGTTCTCCACGAGAGTGACTGGGGTGTCAAGAAGCACCTCAAATCCTCCGCCAAAGCGGTATGGCAAAATGGCATCCCAGTCATCGGCCGCTTCGGCCAAGTGAGTGGTGAGGCTAAAGTACTTTACTCCGCTAGAATTAATTGTCACATCCAGGTTGTAGTTGCCGTCGCCAAGGTCGGTGAACTGCAAACCGTTGTTTGTGGCCCATTCATAAGGTGAGATTTGTCCAATCATCCACAAATCTGCTTTTGCCTGAAAACCCGTCAATGCGACGAGCAGCAAACTGAGCAATAGAGTGATTTTTTTCATAAAAGTGGTTATGTTGTTGTGAATAAATATCTTTTGTCATCGGTGCCCTCTTACAGCGAATCCTATGGGCCATTGTGGGCCCATAGGATTCGCTGTCGGGAGGAAATGTCATTTGGCCAACAGGATGCTCACCAGCATGGTGACATCGGCCACGCCGGTCTCACCGTCGCCGTTGACGTCGCTGCGCTCATTGCTGCTTTGGCTCATGACCAAACTCACCAGCATGGTGACATCGGCCACGCTCACTTCGCCGTCACCGTTCACGTCACCCTGGATGTTTCCGCCGCCACTCCATTTCTCAACTTTCAAAGTGCGGGCAAATGCGTTCAGCGTGATTTTGTAACTGCCGGTTTCAATCATGAAGGCGTTGCCTCCACTTGCTCCCCACATGCCGCAAGGAATGTCCTTGCCCAGCAACGATGCTGTGATGGGGTAGTCGTTCTTGGTGGCTCCCAAACGGCAATCGTCAATCTCACTCCATGCACTGGCATTGGAGGCCAGTCTCTTGGTGAAACTGAACCAGGAATAATCTTTGCCTCCAGTGGTGGCGGCTTTCACCATATTCACGTTGGCGGTGTAGATGTCGCCATCGGTGGTGGTCATCTGCAAGCCCTTGTTGGGTGCCCAACCGGCATCCACGGCGTTGCCCAGGATGTACATGGTATCGTATTCAGGCGCTTCATTGTCGATGGCATACATCTTGGTGAGGTCTTCGGACACATCATAGCCCTTATCCGATTCGTTGACGTACATGGGGCTGGGATACTCAATGAACATGTCGTGAGTGATGTTGGTGTGGTCGGCTGTTTGTGCCGCATAGCCACCGGTGCCGTTGTTCAGCAGGAAACTCACGGCATTGGCGTTCACTTTGAGGTAGTTCCAGGTCTTGCCACCAATGACAGTTGTGGGCAGTGTCTTGATCAACTTGCCGGGCCAAGTGCCTCCAGTGTAGTTCTGGCTGTTGTTGCTGGGATTCCAAGCCCAGATGCGCGCTTTGGCGGGGTCGCTGGTTCGGATGTAGATGGTGACTCCGCTGGGAGCGGTGCTCGACACGATGTAGGTGAAGGTTTCCACGTTCTCGACGACACCGTTGTGCAGCACACCCACACGCAGGATTGTGCTTTTGTTGAAAGTCAGGTCGGTGGCCGCAGTGATTTTGGTTCCTTCGCTCATGGGCTGGTCGGCATCGGTTGAGTAGACCAGGGTGGTGCCGCTCTTACTGGGCTTCACGTTCACGGTGACACTGTTCTGATAGTTACCGCTCTTCTTGCTCACAATGGGATAACCCAAGAAGGTGCCGTCTTTGCTCACGTGCTCCCAGTCGAGGCTGGAGGTGATGAACATCTTGTAGTTTTCGCCGCTCTGCACCAGTTTGTATCCACTGGGAGTGCTACTGCTGGTGGCTCCGCCCAGTTGCAGGTACAGACTGCCGCGGGTGCCTTTGGTGGCCAGGATGTAACCGCCATTGCTCTGGCTTTGCGTGGTGATGCTGCTCTGGTTGTTCACGCCTGCAGCATGGCGGGCCTTGATCATGTTGCTGATTTCCTCCTTGTAGACGGCATAGTGCTTGAACCAAACGCAAGGGGTGCCAGGCATGGTCAGGATGAAAGCGTTGGCCGCAGGAATGTTTTTCTTCAGGCAGTCGTTGTTGGTGCTTTGGCCCGTGTCGTGGTTGTCCACAAAGGTCACTGCATAGCGCTGGTAACTGGCGTCGGCACAAAGACCTTTGTCGCCGAGCATGCTCCAGTTGTTGTTGCCAAATGCACCGTTGATACGATACTTGAGGGCATAGTCCATGGTTGCGCTCTGGATGACTCCGCTCACCTTGGTGCCGTTGAGCCATGTGCGCAGGTTGTCGGCATTGCCATCCCAGTACTCACCCACGGCAAACTTCACACCAGCCTGGCTGTTGTACTTGCCGGTGTAACTTGCCTTGTAGCCCTTGGTCATGTCGATGCGGAATCCGGCATAGCCCAGGTCGTTGAGCAGGAAGTCCATGTAGGTCTTCACATTGGCTTGTACCACCGATCCCGTGTGGTCCAAATCGCGACTTCCGTCAAAGTCGTCGCCCGTGTCGGCAGCGCCCGTGGCTTTGGGACCACTGTATTCGCTGGCTGGAGCGCGGTTCACTTCGTCGGTGCGGCAAATTTGCTTGCAGGTGGTGTTGTCCCATGCTACCTGATAAGTCTTTTTGGTGTTCTTGCCCACCACTTTCTCTTGCGGGAAGTCGGTCCAAGTGCTTACGCCGTTCTTGTGATTGATGACCAGGTCCATCAAGATGCCCGTGTTGTGGTTCTTGTAGTTGGTGATCATGTCACGCAATTCATCCTCGGTGCCCCAGCAACTGTTGTGGTCCAGCCAATAGACGGGGGTGTAACCCATGTTCTTGGCGGTGCCGTTGCTGTCGATTTTTCCTGAGTTGGGAACCCAAATCAGGTCAAACAATTGGTACTCGTCCACGTTCTTGTTCAATTCCTGCCAAGTAGTGGCTTTGTAGTTGTTCCAAATGAAGCCCTGGACAAGGACTCCACCATAGTTGGCTGGCCAGCCTTGCGCCAGCGCCATCAGCGGCAACGCAACCGCTGCGAAAAAGGAGATAAATTTTTTCATATATTGGTTTTTTAGGTAATTGTTCCGCTATACATTAAGCATACAAAGTTAGCGAAAAATTCATTTTTTTTATTCAAGGTATAGGACATTAGGTTGTTAAAAATAGCGCAATCGTTTGCAACTGCAAAAAAATGGGTGCGAACTGTTGGCGTTTGTCAATAAATTTGTATCTTTGCGCCGCAATTGTCGACCGACATGTGCTGCCCGGATGGTGGAATCGGTAGACACGAGGGACTTAAAATCCCTTGGCCATTGCGGCTGTGTGGGTTCAAGTCCCACTCCGGGT
>CACZNP010000269.1 GCA_902782545.1 uncultured Bacteroidales bacterium | reverse complement strand
GCTCCGCAATGGATACGCACACATACAATGTGCAAAATTACGCAATTTTAATAACTCTCGCAACAAAAAAACACACATTGAGTTCTTGCACGATTGTTCTTTGCGTTTCGTTTTACACATTATTACATTTTATATAACGAAAAAGAGCGAGATTTATTCTCGCTCTTGGTAATTTTTTTTAATGATTTTTGATGTTTTTACATCATGCCGCCCATTCCTCCCATTCCAGGTGCTGCCGGAGCGGCGGGTTCGGGCTCTTTTTTCTCGGCAATGACACATTCTGTGGTAAGGAACATCCCGGCTATCGAGGCAGCATTCTCAAGCGCTACACGGGCAACCTTGGCGGGATCAATCACTCCCGTTTCAAACAGGTTCTCATAGCGGTCGGTGCGGGCATTGTAACCAAAGTCACCTTTGCCCTCTTTCACCTTGTTCACGACTACGGCACCCTCCAGGCCGGCATTGTCCACAATCTGGCGCAGGGGTTCCTCGATGGCACGACGGATGATGTTGATACCGGTGTTCTCGTCAGCATTGTCGCCTTTCAAGCCATCCAATGCGTCAAGGCAACGGATATAGGCCACGCCACCGCCGGGAACGATACCCTCGGCCACAGCGGCACGGGTTGCGCTCAATGCATCGTCGACACGGTCTTTCTTCTCTTTCATTTCCACTTCACTGGGAGCGCCAATGTAAAGCACGGCTACCCCACCCGACAATTTGGCCAGGCGTTCTTGCAATTTCTCCTTGTCGTAACTCGACTTGGTCACCTCAATCTGAGCCTTGATCTGGGCCACACGGTCGGCAATGTGCTGCTTGTCGCCGGCTCCATTCACAATGGTGGTGTTCTCTTTGTTCACGCTGATTTTCTCGGCTGTGCCCAGCATGTCCAAGGTGGCTTTCTCCAGCGTCAAGCCTTTCTCCTCGCTGATAACCACACCTCCAGTCAGTATTGCGATGTCCTCAAGCATTTCTTTACGGCGGTCACCAAAGCCAGGTGCCTTCACGGCGCACACTTCCAATGAACCACGCAAGCGGTTCACAACCAGCGATGCCAATGCCTCACCGTCGACGTCCTCGGCGATAATCAGCATGGGACGGTGCTCTTGAAGGGCCGACTGGAGCAAGGGCAGGATATCCTTCAAACCCGAAATCTTTTTGTCAAAAATCAGTATGTAGGGGCGCTCCATCTCACACTCCATCTTTTCTGTATTGGTCACAAAATAGGGAGAGATGTAACCGCGGTCAAACTGCATTCCTTCCACCACATCAACATGGGTATCGGTGCCTTTGGCTTCCTCCACGGTGATCACGCCGTCGCGTTTCACCTTTTCCATCGCCTCGGCAATGAGTTTGCCAATTTCATCATCGTTGTTCGCGCTCACGCGGGCCACATTCTCAATCTTGTCCAGGTCGTCGCCCACCTCTTGTGCCTGATCTTTGATGGCGGCAACAACGGTCTTCACGGCCTTGTCAATGCCACGTTTCACATCCATGGGATTGGCACCGGCTGCGACATTCTTCAAACCCTCATTCACAATCGACTGAGCAAGCACAGTGGCCGTCGTGGTGCCATCGCCTGCATCATCATTGGTCTTGCTGGCTACTTCTTTCACCAACTGGGCACCAATGTTTTGGAACTCGTCTTCAAGTTCCACCTCACGGGCCACACTCACACCGTCCTTGGTGATGTGCGGAGCACCGTACTTCTTGTCCAAAATCACGTTGCGGCCCTTGGGACCCAGCGTTACCTTTACAGCGTTGCTCAATTGGTCTACGCCTTTCTTCAACTCCTCGCGAGCCTTGATATCGAATTTTATTAATTTTGCCATAACTTTTTATTCTCCTTTCTAATTGTTCTATTTTGTCATTCTTTATTCTTCCACGATTGCCAAAATGTCAGACTGACGCATCATCAACAGTTTCTCACCGTCGACCTCAATCTCTGTTCCGGCATACTTGCCGTAGAGCACGGTGTCGCCTGCCTTCACAACCATTTCTTCATCTTTCGTTCCGTTGCCCACGGCACGCACGGTACCTTTCAACGGTTTCTCTTTTGCACTGTCGGGGATGATGATGCCACCCACGACTTCCTCGGCTTTCGCCGGCACGACCAGCACGCGGTCGCTCAATGGTCTAATTGTCATAGTTGTTTTGAGTTTATAAGTTGTTGTTAATTCGTTTTCACACTACCCCATTCTGCACACTCTGTGCCAAATGGCATCGATTGTCATTTTGTCAGTCACCAACACGCTCAGTCTTCACATCCTTGGACATTAATTAAGGCAATTCTCGGGCACTTGAAGCATTCGGTGTAACAAAGTTTTTGCATGTTTGTCAGAAAAGACGTATATTTGCATCCGTAAATTGATAACAACACTGTTTTATTTTTAAAATATCATTATGATGAAAAAGATTTTTATGATTCTTTGCTTGGCAGTGCTCGGTATGGGCGCAGCAACAGCACAAGTACACAAAGGTGATTTCGCAGTGGGCGCCAACCTGGTGTGGGGTAGCGAAATCGAAAACTTTGGATTGGGAGCACACGTGCAGTATGGCATCATCGACAACCTCCGTGCCGAGGCTGGATTCAATGGTTTCTTCAAAAATAAGGGAGTGAACTGTTGGGAAATCAACATCGATGCGCACTACCTCATCGGCCTCTATCAACAACGTCTTTTCGTATATCCCGTCGTCGGTATGAACTATACCATGGTTTCGGCAGGCGGTGTCGACAACAACCACTTGGGACTGAACCTCGGCGCTGGATTGGAGTACGAAATCACTGAGCACTGGGGAGCCAAGTTTGAGTATCGCCACACCATTGTCAAGGACGTGGACCAGAGCGTAATCGCACTGGGGGCTAACTACAAATTCTGACGTCCTCACCATTGAACATTACCAAACAGGGCTGCCACTGATCAGTGGCAGCCCTGTTGTTTCATCACACGGTCAAGGATTGTATAGGTCGTGATTGTAAAACGATAGCACTTGTTGGGCGGCACGGTATGCCTCAGCGGCCGGACCATCTGGGTCCAGGTCGATAGACTCAAGATAGTTGTTCATGGCATTGCGCCAGTCTCCGCGCTGGCGGTAGGCGTTGCCACGCAAATAATATGCTGTCGCAAGGGTCTGCCGGCTGGGCGAGGCGGCAATCACTGCGTCGACGGCGGCAATGGCTTCCTCTCCACGGCTTTCGGCCAGCAACTGGCGGATGTCATCGAGGGTTATCATGAAATGGTGCGCACAAAACGATTGATCAACTCTTTGTGGTGACCGGGCAGCACGATGTGATGGTTCCCGATGGGATTGTTCAGGAAGTAGGCGGCCAGGCCGGGGTCCTCAAGGCGAATCACTTGCTGGGTGCGGCACAGGTCGGGCAACGATTCGTTGCTCACCAGCGTGGCGTGGACAGCAAAACAACGGCTCAGGTCTCCCGACAGTTTGAACAGGGTCACCGGGCCCAGTGGCATGTATCCGCGGATGCCTACGCCAATGCCCGACTCAAAGTGGGTGTCGAGTTCGTAACGCTCAACCAGATTCAACGGTATGGTGCAGTGAGCAAGCATGAGTTCGCCCTGCTCGGGATCGATTCGAGCGGGATTGCACTGGAAACCCGACACGCCGGTCAACGCCCGACCCACCATCATCGACAACGCGGCGGGCACATCGCCTTCACAACCGGCTACAATGCCCTCGGCATTGAGGCGGGCCAGGGCCACACAACCGGTATTGTGAACTGCGGTCAGCAAATCGAAACAACGTATCGTCAGCCCTTTCAAATTACGGGCCTCCACAACTTGTTTCAACGCGTGATAGATGCGGGTCGCACCGGGTACCGACGCGCGCACTGCCGACGTGGGCGACAGCGACTCAAGGGCCGCATCGGTCACATCGGTGGGCACTCGGTCATAGGCTGACAGCAACTCGGTCATGGGAATGTCCACAAGGTCCACACCCAAGTGCTCACGAACGGCTTCGCGGTCGGCACGGCTGGCGATGAGCCAGTCGCTGGGGGCGCCCACTACGCCCAGGCGGCTGCCTTTCAACTGCTGACGAGCCTGGCCCACTTGGGCAAGAAGCCCAATCTGATGCGACACATATTCTTTGCTCCCGTGCAGGATTTCGCCTTTGATTTCGCGTTGACGCAAATACGACAATATCTCCATCGAGGCCGCCAGCGAGTTGCTTTTGCCCGAAGTGAGCAGATAGAAGGGCTGGTCCGACACGCGCTGCAACAGGGGCAACAATCCTTTGAAAATGCCCTCCGTGCCTCCGGTGCGCACATAAATCAACTCCAGCGAATGACTTCCGTAGGTGGTGTAATCACCGCCCATCATTTCATATTCAATGCCCAAGCCACCCAAGAACTCCTGGGTCGTGGCTTCGACGGCTGCTTCGTCATGCAGCGACGAGGTAAGGGTGTAAATGGCGATACTCATTTCTGTTCTGTGTTTATGTTTTAATTGGATTCTTTTTCACTCGATTATTCGCTCTATTTGCGCTGACGTTGCATGGGGCAGCAACAGGGACAGGTGGCAAAGCAACCTATCGCGCGACTCGGCCGGCGTGCGGTCTGTCAACATCCGCTCTGCGCCAAAGAAATCCTCGGGCGTGCAGTAACGGGCCACACCCCAACCATACCGGCGACCTCGCTTGTCATGACGGTACTCAAAGGCGGCACTCACCACATAGCCCGCCATCTGGAGGCGCGTGATGGCAGCATCGAAACTCTGACGGGTACGAGTCCCGGCTGGGACAACGGGACGCACATCATGCATAAAGGCACGCTCCAGCGGATTGGTGACTCGGGGCTTGCGAACCGGCACGTAGCCGCACAGTCGCTTCAATTCGTGCGACAGCAACGAACGGTGCTCGCGCAGCGTCGCAAGGATGGCCTGGTCATCGGCACTCGGATGGTGACGGCTGCGACGGTAGTTCACCAGGTCGGGGAACCATTCCATGCTCACAAAACACGCCTTGTTACGGTAGAACTTCCCATAGGCGCAGTCGGCGTCAAGGATGATGTCGCTCTTGTAGTCCCACACGCCCATACCGTTCAACTCGTCGTCGGGAAACCACAATTCCGCAGGCGTCACCTCTTCAAGCGAGAAATCGGCAATCTCTCCCCTGAAAAACGGCAGGAAACCGCGCTCCACCACCAGTCGCACAATATCATCTTTTGTCGCTATCATATCTTGCTTGCTCAAGCCCGCCACAATTCGCGACACAGGCCCCGGATTTTGTTCTATCGGCAAATTTACAAATTTGTTTCCATTCCAAAAAATTCAATGAGGGTGCCACACACGCAGCACCCTCATTGTGATAGTGGAATCAATGGGAATCAGTCCACACTGGCGTAGTCCTTGTGGATGTACACATAATTGCCCTGATAGTTCACTTTGTAGAAGTCGCCTTCCTCGCCCATCAGTTTGATGCGCTCGCCCTTCTTGGGATGTACGTTCACTCCGTTGCGCTGCAACGTCTTGCCCTCAAGCGAAGGCTGCAGGCGCAAGCGCACTCCGGTGCCCGTCACGGTCACATAGCGCTGACCGTCGGCAGCGGCAACTGCTTTCTTCGTCGCGGGAGCGGCGGGAGCGTCGGCCTTGGCAAACTTCTTGGAGATATACACCACCTGGCCGTTGAATTTCACTTTATAGAAGGCCTTGGTTTCGCCCACGCACTCCAGGCGTTGGCCTTTGGTCGGGTGAATATTTACGCCTTTGTCGTTGGTCAGCGTCTCGCTCTGTAGCGAGGGCTGCAGACGCAAGCGCACATCCGTTCCTGTCACAGTCACATAGTTGGCAGCAATGCTACTCAAAGCCACCGCCAGCGCCAAGGCCAGCATCATTACAATCCGTTTCATAGTATTACTAATTAATGTTATCCGATTTGCAAATTTAAGCATTAACACAACACAAACCAAATATTACCCAACTAAAAACAAAAAAACTTGTTGGGACATTCATCTCAGCCAGACATCTTCCTTTGCACATAGAGGGATTCTTTCTACGCTTTGCTGCGAAAGCGACTATAGTCGATGACGAACCTGGGGTGGTTTTCTGTCGCTCGTCGCTTGGTAACATTAAAAAAAAGGCACCACAAGGGCGCCTTTTTATGTTGCGGAGAGAGAGGGATTCGCTGGACTGATTATCAGAGTATTAGCACACTTGATTATCAACAAGTTGCATTTTTTGATTTTGCCAATTTAGGCCATTTTTTACATATTACCGTCCCTATATCGTCCCGGTACGAAGGCCTTTTAACTCGCTGATAGACTGTTAATAAACCTTGAATTTTTATTTTAAAAGT
>CACZNP010000268.1 GCA_902782545.1 uncultured Bacteroidales bacterium | reverse complement strand
CTGCAAGCGACAACAATTCGTTTCCACTAAAAGGCTTGATCAGATAAGCATCAGCACCCGATGCTATGCCACGGATTCGGTCTTCATTACCATTTTGGGCCGATAGCATGATGACTGGAATGTGACTCACTGTGTCGGTTGACCTGATAATCTGACACAACTCGTAACCATTCATTTGTGGCATCTGTTGCGCAGTTATCACCAAATCGGGAACCAGGTCTTGGACTTTGTCGATGCCCTCCACACCATTGCGGGCGTAGAAAACCTTGTAATGTGTGGATAATTGAGTGCCAACATAGAAGGCCATATCGGTATTGCTCTCAACAATGAGCACCACAGGCTTGGATGCGTCGGATTGTTCCTGATGGGCGGTGGCAGAGTCGTTGGATGGCGGGGCAAGGAATGGACGGCTTGTCACCCCCGATTGTTCCAAAGGAAGGGTAACGGTGAATACCGTGCCCTTGCCTTGCTCGCTATCGACTGCGATTTCGCCATTCATAGTGGTCACAATCTTCTTTACCAACGATAACCCAACTCCGAATCCGGGCTTGTCGGCGGCATTGTCACCTCGATAGAACGGATCATAGATGTGGGGCAAATCGTCGGCCGATATTCCACAGCCATCATCCTCGACAACAATGCGCAACGAAGTGCCCTTTTTGGAAACGCCAACTGCCACATGACCGCCCCGAGATGTATAAGTCAAGGCATTCGACAACAAGTGATGCATCAGTTTGCTCAGATACTCGGGCACAAAGTCCATGGACACGCTGTTGTCTTCGGGATGGAACTGCAAGGTGACAGAATTCTGCACCGACACATCGTGATAGTTATCAACTATCATGCGCAGATAGGTCACCACATCGCCATGCCGCCAATCAGGATCGGCTATGGGCGATGTGATACGTGACACCCCGATGAGTTCATCCACCAACTCCATGAGTGTCTCCCCCTGCCTGACAATCACATCGCCTTGATCCTGTACAGAGGTGTCCGGGCTTGACCGCAACTGGTTGCCGACGCCCAGGATCACTGATAACGGATTTCGCAACTCGTTGCTGATATTACTCACGAATCCCGAACGCAAAGAATCTATCTCCTTGGCCAAGCGAGTGGCGCGTGACTTTTGACGCAAAGCATAGATGGCCGCTAACAAAGCCGACACCAGAAACAGGGTCAGTACCAATGCGATGATCAATATCCAACGGTTACGCGCTTCCATCTGCTCATTCGCGCGCACCAACTCATCGGTGTGGTATTTTGTCCGAAACATTCCCAATTGGCGAGCCGACTCGGCCTTGAACATCGAGTCGACAAGGATGGAATAGCGTTCCAAATGATGAAGCGACGCACGCTGGTCCACATCGCGCAATGTCTCCCACAATCCACGCTCATCCTCGCGCTCCTCGTAGTGATTGCCCATCTCACGGCTCATCTCCAATGCGCGTTCATAGTATGAGGCTGCCTGCGACGACTTGCCTTGAGCATGCAACAACTTGCCTTGCAAGCGGTAACAGATTGCAAGCGAGTTTTTTGAGCCATCTTGTTCAAATTGGGGGATGGCGGTGTTAAGGGCCGACTGGGCTTCGGGGTACTGTTGCATCTCGATGTAGACGGCAGCAATCTGCGAGAGCCTCACTGCGGCTTTTGAGGGACGATTTTCCTGTTTGTCAATTTCATAAGCCCGGCGAGCCATATCCAATGCCTTTTCATACTCTTTCATGCCCAAATATAACTCCGATGCCATGCCCAGACGGATGGCCAGGCGGTCGTTACGGTGCATCTTGCGTTCCAAATCAATGGCACGCTGGATATAGGTAATGCCGGCATCGGGTTGCCGGGTGGCCAAATAAACGCCTGCAATGTTATTCAAGTCACTGCTCATGCGCTCATCGTCAGCCATACGCTGGTCGATTGCATAACCTTGTTCAAAATAATCCAAAGCGGTCTCAAAATACCCTTTGCGGTAGTGAGCAATGCCCAAAACACTGAAGATATCGCTCTTGAGTGCCTCATCCTTGATGCGCGCACTGGACAGCAAAGCACGCTCGCCAACTTCGATTGACTGGTCATATTTGGACAGATTATAGTAATAATCGGCCATCCAGTAATGAACCTGGCTCGATACTGTGGCCAAACTGGCGTTGGCGGGGAAATGAAATAGGGAGTCGGCGTACTCTATCCTATCCAACTCCTGGAAAAAGTGATTCGCGGCGGCAATCTTGTTGCCATCCGATGAGTTCATGTAATTCTCATAGTACACTTCCACATTGTCGGCGACACACACCAGTGCGCTTGCCACAAGAAAAAGCAGCAACAATACACGGGGGCGATATCTCACACAACAACACAACATCCCGCAGGGTTTGTAGATGCAAACATAATCATTTTTTACGAAATAGGCAAGTTCCGTGATTGCCTAACGGCGAATGCTGAACTCACAGCCACAATACTGCTGGTTGTAGAAAGCATACTCACGCAGTAATTGGTTGCGACGCTCCTGTAAACCACCTTTGCGCCAATTTTGAGCCCAAAACCGGGTCCCTTCTACCGCTTGCTCGGCAGCAAGGCCGGCGCGCTCAATCTGCTCAAGGCTTTTCCAGCGCGAAGATGCCAACGTGGTTGCAAAGGTGACGATTCCCAATTCTTTTGCCTGCAGTGCAGTGGCAGTTAGGCGCAAGGTGAAACAACGTTCACAACGGCATCCTCGCTCTGGTTCATGTTCAAGGCCACGGACTGCAGCAAGCCATCGCTCATGGTCATAGTCGGCGTCAATCCATTGCAACCCCAAACTGCCGGCATGGCGCTTACTCTCCTCCTTGCGGATTTCATATTCTTCAAGGGGGAAAATGTTGGGATTGTAATAGAAAACCGTGGGGCGCACATCGTGCGCCAGCATCCATTCCACAATGGCACTGGAACAAGGAGCACAACAGGCATGCAACAGCACATCCCTCACTCCCTCGGGCACAACAATCGCCTCACGATGATTCATCATTGCAAAGATAGTACAAGAAGACAGCAAAAACAAATAGTTTTTCCTGAATCATGCGCTGGAGTATGTAGAAGAGATTCACCACTGGTTCCGGAAGGATTCCAGCGGTTGACTTTCATGAAGGCACAAAAAAACAGAGCCGCGGCCCAGAACGGGTCGCGGCTCTTTAGGGGGCGGTTACCTACTCTCCCACTTTCGCAGTACCATCGG